>DQGF01000053.1:7514-12281 GCA_003525045.1 Pseudomonas sp.
CCCTGCTCGCCGGCGCGGGCCGCTTCGACAGCCGCGTTGAGCGCGAGGATGTTGGTTTGATCGGCAATGTCATCAATCAGGCTGACAATGTCGCCGATTTCCTGAGAAGACTCGCCCAGTCGCTTGATGCGCTTGGCGGTGTCCTGGATCTGCTCGCGAATATTGTCCATGCCGTGGATGGTGTTGTGCACCACCTCGTTGCCCTTGTTGGCGATTTCCACCGAGCGCTCCGCCACCGCCGAAGACTCGGCGGCGTTGGCCGACACCTGGTCGATGGATTGCGCCATGTCGTTGATCGCGGTGGAGGCTTCGCTGATCTGTTGAGCCTGATGCTCCGAGGCTTGCGCCAGGTGCATGGCGGTGGCCTGGGTTTCCTGCACGGCGGCGGCGACCTGGCCGGCAGTGAGGTTGATCGTAGCTACCAGATCGCGCAGTTGGTCCACGGAATAGTTGATCGAGTCGGCGATGGTCCCGGTGAAGTCTTCGGTCACCGAGGCGGTCACGGTCAGGTCACCGTCGGCCAGGTCCTCGATTTCGTCGAGCAGGCGCATGATCGCGTTCTGATTGCGCTCGTTCTTCTCGGCGGTCTCGCGCAGCTGACGATTGGTTTCGCGCACCATCACCAGGCCGATGAGGATGATCGACATCAGTGCCGCCAAGCCCAGCACATAGCCACCAATCGTGTCGGAGTCGCGCCCGCCGGCGAGGTTTTCGAACCCGGTGGCCAGGTGCGAAGCTTCGTCGAGCAGGGTTTGCGACAAGGTGAAGATGTTGGTGGCCGATTCCCGGACCTTGAACAGCTCCGGCGAGGTTTCGAGGATTTCGTCCACCGAGCCCGAGACGAACTCGAACAATTCGGAAATCTCGATCAACCGGGCGCGGGCATCGCGGTCTTCGACCTGGCTGACTTTCAGCACCGGATTGCCCTGGAGCATGCCGTTGAGCACCTGGCCGAATCGCGCGGCGTCGCGACCAAACGCGTCGGCGGCCTGTTGCGAATTTTCGTCTCCGGACAGCACGGTGTTCACGGCGCCGAGGATACGCTCAGCCAGTAGCGTCTGACGCTGGGCCATCGCAACCTGTGCCGCCGGAGCACCGCGTTGCAGGAGGATTTCGACCACCTTTTCGTATTCGACTTGCAGCTGCGGCACGGTTTCGGCCAGGGTGGCGGCCACCTGATGCAGGGACAGTACGGTCTGTTCGCTAGAGAGGATCGCATCGGTATTTTTCAGCAGGCGCTCCCAGTCCAGCTGTACGGCGCGCATTTCCGGGCGCACCGTGGACGGCGCCGGCGGCAGGCCGGTGGACGGGTCACCTTTCTTCAGATAGCCCCAGCGCCGGGCAAAATCATTGCGCGCATCGCTGAGCAGTTTGAACGCCGCCGCCTTGCCCGCGGCGGCTTCGGTGGCGTTCTTGGCGATGCGCTGGGACAGCACGCGCAGTTCGCCGGCGTGGCCGATGTACTGCTTGTCGTACGTGGCCTGGGTGTTGAGGTAAGCGAAGTTGGCGAACAGCAGCATGATGAAGACAATCAGCGCGATGAACAGCGCGATGATCTGCGAGCGGCTGCGTGAACCTTCTGGCTTGTCTGTTTTTGCTTTTATCATCGGTCCTCGCCTGTTCTGCTCAATTCACCCTATACCCTTGTAGGAGCGAGGCTTGCCCGCGAAGAACGATGACGCGGAGTGCCTGCAAAACCGTGCCGTCTGCTTCGCGGGCAAGCCTCGCTCCTACAGGATCGCATCGCCCCTGGTTACGCGGCTACGTTCATGAAGCCTTGCGATTGCACCAACGCAAACGGGCTGAACACCTGCCAGGTCTGCTCACGTTGAAACCGGCCTATGATGAACGTCGAAATCGGTTCGTGCCCATTATCTGCCGGCTTCAGGCTGTCCTGGGCGAAGTGCTGGAGACCGAAGACTTCGTCGACCATCAGCCCGACAAACACCTCTTGATGCTCGACCACCAACACCCGCCGCTGCTTGCGCGAAGGCGCCAGTTCATGACCGAAGAAGCCACACAAATCCATGATCGGCAGCAATCGTCCGCGCAAGTTGGCGACGCCCTTGACCCAGGGTTTGACGCCTGGCAGCTGAGTGAACCGCGGCTCGTGCAACACTTCGCCGACTTCGCCCATGGGCGCGACGTACCAGTGCTCGCCCAGGCGAAAACCGATACCGCTCCAGCTGTCCTGTCGGACCGGCTGGGAGGGTAAATCCGCCGCCAATAGACGACAGCGCTGGTCAATCTGCAGCAGCAGTTCGAAGGCGGTCAGCGACTCGGTCATGGCGGGGCCATCACCCAGCCAGTACGCTGTTCAGGGTCTTGATCAGGGTGTCTTCGTCGACCGGCTTGGTCAGGTAGTCTTTGGCCCCCTGGCGCGTGCCCCAGACCTTGTCGGTTTCCTGATCCTTGGTGGTGATGATAATCACCGGGATGTGCCCGGTTTCCGGGTCTTTGGTCAACTGACGGGTGGCCTGGAAACCGTTGAGGCCGGGCATGACGATGTCCATCAGCACCGCGTCGGGTTTTTCCTGGCGGGCCAGGGCCACGCCGTCGGCGCCGTTTTCGGCCTTCAACACTTCATGACCGTGCTTTTCCAGCATGCCGGTCAGTTTGTACATTTCGGTCGGCGAATCATCGACGATCAGGATACGTGCCATGGTCTTCCCCATTCTGGTCGACACCGGGCCCGCTGGCCGAGCGTCACTGTGGTGTCTTACTGCGGCAAAACGGCGGCGAAGCCCGGTACATGGGCCTGGATCGCGTTCAGCAGTTCTTCCTTGCTGAAAGGTTTGGTCAAAAACTGGTCGGAGCCGACGATGCGCCCCTTGGCCTTGTCGAACAGCCCGTCCTTGGACGACAGCATAATCACTGGCGTAGATTTGAATGCACTGTTGTTCTTGATCAAGGCGCAGGTCTGATAACCATCCAGGCGCGGCATCATGATGTCGACAAAGATGATGCCGGGGTGATTGTCGACAATCTTGGCCAGGGCATCGAAACCATCGATGGCCGTGATGACTTCACAGCCTACGTTCTTGAGCAGCGTTTCGGCGGTGCGGCGAATCGTCTTCGAATCGTCGATCACCATGACCTTCAAGGCGCTGGAATGCTGGTCCATAAATGCTCTACCGTCGCCTTTGCGAATCAAATTGTCCATTTGCGCTAACCGGAGGCTTGAAACCCTTGATGTTCAAGGCCCAGCACGATATGGCAGCCTTTTTAGCACAGTCTCCAAATCCAATCTATCGGGCGACTGGCGTGTTGGTTTTTCCTTGACCCGGAACACACTCAGCGCCACTCTGACGCCACTTTTTCACGTCCTTTCGGACTCCCAGATTTCGAGGAAAAACCCATGAGCGTTCGCGTTGGGATTGTCATGGATCCTATTGCCGGCATTTCCTATAAAAAGGATAGCTCGCTGGCCATGCTGCTGGCCGCGCAGAAGCGCGGCTGGGAACTGTTCTATATGGAACAGCGGGATTTGTACCAGGCCGAAGGTGAGGCGCGAGCGCGGATGCGTCCGCTGAAAGTCTTCGCCAATCCGCAAAAATGGTTCGAGCTGGACGCCGAGCAGGATTCGCTGCTGAGTGATCTGGACGTGATCCTGATGCGCAAGGATCCGCCGTTCGACATGGAGTTCGTCTACTCCACTTACCTGCTGGAGCAAGCCGAGCGCGCCGGCGTGCTGGTGGTCAACAAGCCGCAAAGCCTGCGCGACTGCAACGAGAAACTGTTCGCCACACTGTTCCCGCAGTGCACGCCGCCGACCATCGTCAGCCGGCGCCCGGACGTATTGCGTGAGTTCGCCGATCACCACGGCGATGTGATCCTCAAGCCGCTGGACGGCATGGGCGGTTCGTCGATCTTCCGTCACACCGCCGGCCACCCGAACCTGTCGGTGATCCTCGAAACCCTGACCCTGCATGGCAATCAGCAGATCATGATCCAGGGTTACCTGCCGGCAATCATCGATGGCGACAAGCGGATCCTGATGATCGATGGCGAGCCGGTCGATTATTGCCTGGCGCGGATCCCGGCGGCGGGCGAAACCCGTGGCAACCTCGCTGCCGGTGGTCGTGGCGAAGCGCGTCCGCTGACCGAGAAAGATCGCTGGATCGCCGCACAAGTCGGCCCGACCCTGCGTGAGAAAGGCCTGCTGTTCGTGGGTCTCGACGTGATCGGCGAGCACCTGACGGAAATCAATGTCACCAGCCCGACCTGCATTCGCGAGATTGATAATGCGTTCGGCACCGATATCGGGGGCTTACTGATGGAGGCCATCGAGAAGAAGCTGCAAGTTGCAAGCTCCAAGCCGCAAGTTTGAAGCGCGCGGCGGACAGCTTGTCGCTTGCTGCTTGAAGCGTGAAGCTAAAAACCAACATTGCGTTATCATGCCGGGCCCGTAAAAACGCGATGTTGGTTTTTTTGCCATGACGCTTCCGTCCGATCTGCCCGCTGAACTCGCCCATCGTGGCGTGCGCCCGGCCGATCGCCTCGGTTTTACCCTGTTTCTCGCGGCGCTGATTCACTTGGCCTTGCTATTGGGTGTCGGGTTCACCATGGTCGAACCCAAGCAGATCAGCAAAACCCTGGAAATCACCCTCGCCACCTTCAAAAGCGAAAAAAAGCCCGAAAAAGCCGATTTTCTTGCCCAGGAAAATCAGCAAGGCAGCGGCACCCTGGATAAAAAGGCGATTCCCAAGACCACCGAGGTCGCGCCGTTCCAGGACAACAAGGTGCAGAAAGTCACACCACCGCCGG
>DQGF01000082.1:0-2098 GCA_003525045.1 Pseudomonas sp.
GCAAGCCTCGCTCCTACAGGAGTGGTGATGTCCGCGATTTTGCGAACACCTCCAAACCGTAGGAGCGAGGCTTGCCCGCGAAGCTTTTGAGGTCGGTAGGCAGACAACAATGTGTTCGATAAACGAACACTCAGTCGATTATCGGATTGTTTGACGATTTTCAGGGGCTTACTCTTTAGTCATTCCCGGCGCTACGCATCGCGCCTTTTTTCTTCCACTGTCGGTTCATAACAAAACGGGAGCCTGCCCCATGGCTGAAATCCTTTCGCTGCACGACGCGGTGAAGCAATTCGTTAACGACGGCGATACCGTCGCCCTCGAAGGCTTCACTCACCTGATCCCTACCGCGGCGGGTCACGAAATCATTCGCCAGGGCAAGAAAGACCTGACCCTGGTGCGGATGACCCCTGACCTGATCTACGACCAATTGATCGGTGCCGGTTGTGCTCGCAAGCTGATCTTCTCCTGGGGCGGTAACCCGGGCGTCGGTTCGCTGCACCGTCTGCGCGACGCCGTCGAGAAGCAGTGGCCGCACGCGCTGGAGATCGAAGAACACAGCCACGCCGACCTGGCCAATGCCTACGTCGCTGGCGCTTCTGGACTACCTTTTGCTGTGCTGCGCGCCTACGCTGGTTCCGACCTGCCTAAGGTCAACCCGCTGATCAAGACTGTCACTTGCCCGTTCACCGGCGAAGTGCTCGCGGCCGTGCCATCGGTGCGTCCGGACATCACCGTGATTCATGCGCAGAAGGCCGACCGCAAAGGCAACGTATTGCTCTGGGGCATTCTCGGCGTGCAGAAAGAAGCCGCGCTGGCCGCCAAGCGTTGCATCGTCACCGTCGAAGAAATCGTCGACGACCTCAACGCGCCGATGAACTCTTGTGTATTGCCAACCTGGGCTTTGAGTGCGGTCTGCCACGTCCCCGGCGGCGCGCACCCGTCCTACGCCCACGGCTACAACGAGCGTGACAACCGTTTCTACCAAGCCTGGGACCCGATTGCCCGCGACCGTGAAACCTTCACCGCGTGGATCAACGAATACATCCATGGCTGCGCTGACTTCAGCGAGTTCCAGGCCAAGCTGGCCGCTGCTTCGGAGGCGAAGTAATGACTTACACCACCAATGAAATGATGACCGTCGCCGCTGCCCGCCGTCTGAAGAACGGTTCGGTGTGTTTCGTCGGCATCGGCCTGCCGTCGAAAGCCGCCAACCTGGCACGTCTGACTTCCTCGCCAGACGTCGTCCTGATCTACGAATCGGGCCCGATCGGCGCCAAGCCGAGCGTCCTGCCGCTGTCGATCGGTGACGGTGAACTGGCGGAAACCGCCGACACCGTGGTCCCGACCGGTGAGATTTTTCGCTACTGGCTGCAAGGCGGACGCATTGACGTCGGTTTCCTCGGCGCCGCGCAAGTCGATCGCTTCGGCAACATCAACACCACAGTAGTCGGCGATTACCACGCGCCGAAAGTACGTCTGCCGGGTGCCGGTGGCGCGCCGGAAATCGCCGGTTCCGCCAAAAGCGTGCTGATCATCCTCAAGCAATCGGCGCGTTCCTTCGTCGACAAGCTCGACTTCATCACCTCGGTCGGTCATGGCGAGGGCGGTGATTCCCGCAAGCGTCTTGGTCTGCCGGGTGCCGGTCCGGTTGGCATCATTACCGACCTGTGCATCATGGAACCGGAAGCGGATACCCATGAGTTCGTGGTCACCGCGCTGCACCCAGGCGTCACCCGCGAGCAAGTGACCGCCGCCACGGGTTGGGCGATTCGTTTTGCCGAACACGTTGAAAACACCGCCGAGCCGACCGAAGTCGAGCTCAAGGCACTGCGCGATCTGGAAGCCCGCACTGCCGCGGCCCACGGCCAAGCACCTGGAGAAGCCTGATGCGTGACGTTTATATCTGCGACGCGATTCGTACCCCCATCGGCCGTTTCGGCGGTGGCCTGTCGGCAGTTCGCGCCGACGACCTGGCCGCCGTGCCGATCAAGGCGCTGATGGAGCGCAACCCGTCGGTGGACTGGAACGCAGTGGACGAGGTATTCCTCGGCTGCGCCAACCAGGCCGGCGAAGACAACCGCAACGTCGCGCGCATGGC
>DQGF01000082.1:2385-2567 GCA_003525045.1 Pseudomonas sp.
GGCGAAGACAACCGCAACGTGGCACGCATGGCGTTGCTGCTGGCGGGCCTGCCGGAAAGCATTCCCGGCGTGACCCTCAATCGCCTCTGCGCCTCGGGTATGGATGCCATCGGCACTGCATTCCGGGCCATTGCCAGCGGCGAGATGGAGCTGGCGATTGCCGGTGGCGTCGAGTCGATGTC
>DQGF01000051.1:0-8650 GCA_003525045.1 Pseudomonas sp.
TTCAAGCGTTCTTTTTTCAGCGCTTCGGGCGTCTCGTCGGCCAGATCGGCAGCCGGAGTGCCCGGACGTTGGCTATAGACAAACGAATAGGAGAAGTCGAAACCGACGTCTTCGATCAGCTTCATGGTCTGTTCGAAGTCTTTTTCAGTCTCGCCCGGGAAACCGACGATGAAGTCCGAGCTGATGCAGATCCCTGGCACTGCTGCACGCAGTTTGCGCAGTTTGGATTTGTACTCCAACGCGGTGTGGTTGCGCTTCATCGCCGAGAGAATGCGGTCCGAACCCGATTGCACCGGCAAATGCAGGTGTTTGACCAGCTCCGGTACATCGGCGTGGGCCTGGATCAGACTGTCGGAAAACTCCAGCGGGTGCGAGGTGGTGTAGCGGATGCGGTCGATGCCCTCGACGGCGGCCACCACCCGGATCAGTTCGGCGAGATCGGCCAGTCGACCATCGTGAGTGGCCCCGCGATAACCGTTGACGTTCTGACCCAGCAGGGTCACTTCGCGCACGCCGTTTTCGGCGAGGTGGATGATCTCGGCTATCACGTCGTCGAACGGGCGGCTCACTTCTTCACCGCGGGTGTACGGCACCACGCAGAAGGTGCAGTACTTGCTGCAGCCTTCCATCACCGACACGTAGGCGCTCGGGCCGTCGATGCGCGGCTCGGGCAAGTGGTCGAACTTTTCGATTTCCGGGAACGAGACGTCCACTTGCGGCAGCTTGGTCGCGCGCGCGGCGTCGATCATTTCCGGCAGACGGTGCAAAGTCTGCGGGCCGAAGACCACGTCCACATACGGTGCGCGGTCGCGGATGGCGGCGCCTTCCTGGCTGGCCACGCAACCGCCGACAGCGATCACCATGTCCGGGTTGGCGAGTTTCAGTTCGCGCCAGCGGCCGAGCTGGGAATACACCCGATCCTGGGCGCGTTCACGGATGGAGCAGGTGTTGAGCAGGATCACGTCGGCGTCTTCAGCGCGGGCAGTGACTTCCAGGGCCTGATGTTCACCCAGCAGATCGACCATGCGCGAGCTGTCGTACTCGTTCATCTGGCAACCGTGGGTTTCGATGTAAAGCTTCTTGGCCATGGACAGAGTCATCACGTGATTCAAAGAACCGCGCATTATAGGGAACATGTCCCAAGGTTCCTACCGCTGTGCGTCCGGCGGCTATGCTATAGTTCGCGCCCTCATTTTTATCCTCCGATGTGTTGCTCGCCCACCATGACCAAACGTGAAGCTCCAATCTACAAGGTGATTTTCCTCAACCAGGGCCAGGTGTACGAAATGTATGCCAAGCAGATCTATCAAAGTGATCTGTGGGGTTTCCTGGAAGTGGAAGAGTTCGTCTTTGGCGAGCGCACGCAAGTGGTCGTCGATCCGAGCGAAGAGAAACTCAAGGCTCAGTTCGAAGGCGTTGTGCGCAGCTTTGTGCCGATGCATTCGATCGTGCGCATCGACGAAGTCGAACGCCTCGGCACACCGAAAATCAGCGAAGCCCGCGGTGCGGTCGGCAATGTCATGCCGTTTCCGATGCCGATGCCTGAGAAGTAAGCCTTCAAGACCGAGTCGCACCCTTCGCGGGCAAGCCTCGCTCCTACAGGGTTTGTGTCGTTTTCACGGCACGCATCAAACCTGTTGGAGCGAGGCTTGCCCGCGAAGGCATCAGAAGGAACGATACAAAACTAAGGAAGTGGCGAGAAAGGCGTACGCCCATCGGCACTCTGCAATTCCATCAAATATTTGCGGAAAATTTGCCCCAGCACCTGAGTCGCCACCTCAAGTTCTTCCCGAGGCATCTTCTCGGCAACTTCGTCAGCCGTATCCAGCGCATCTTCAGCGCCGTTGACCGCGGCCATTTTCAGCACGATATACGCCTGAACGTTATTGGCCGGCACGCCTTCGCCGTGGAAAAACATGGTGCCTAGTTTGAATTGCGCCTGGGCGTGGCCTTGCAGCGAAGCCTTTTCGAAGTAGCCCAGGGCTTTTTTGAGGTCGCGCGGCGTGTTATTGCCGTCGTAATAGAACTCACCCAACTCGTATTGCGCTTGCGCATCCCCTTCATCCGATGCTTTCTGGCAGGCAGCGAGTGCCTGTGCCAAATCTTGCGGCTGAGTATTGAGGGTGCAGCGACCCATCGCTGGGATTAACAACGAGTTGCCGCCTGCCTGTGCGAGCGCGAGCAGGGGCTGAAGGAGCAACAGGCAGCCCAATGCAAGGGTGCGGCCGGTGCGGTTCATGGGAATCGACTTACCTCTGAGGGGCGCGCGGACCCATCGAGGGGATCCAATAAGCGCGCATTATGAAATAAGCAGGGCCAACCTTACAAAGTCTTTACTCGTTTTTCTGCTGCGCGGGGAATATATCGCCCACTTTGCCGAAGATTACTCGCCAATGAGTAGGAAAAAGCGCGGGAGTATAGGTAAAAGCTGACGCTGGCAATCCCCAACGTCAGCGACACAGGGTTATTTCAACGCAGCGAATGCACGCTCGGCGGCATCCAACGTCAGTTTCAGCTCGGTTTCGCCATGGGCAATCGAAGTGAAACCGGCTTCGAACGCACTCGGCGCCAGGTACACGCCACCTTCAAGCATCAGGTGGAAGAAGCGTTTGAACAGATTCGCATCGCTGGCCATCACGTCGTCGAAGGTGACGATGTCATCGGCGCCGCTGAAATACAGACCGAACATGCCACCGGCCTGAGTGGTCACGAACGGGATGCCGGCGGCATCGGCGCGCTGTTGCAGGCCATCGAGCAGGCGGCTGGTGTAATCGGTCAATTCCTCGTGGAAGCCAGGACGGCTGATCAGGCGCAGCGTGGTCAGCCCGGCAGCCATCGCCAGCGGATTACCCGACAAGGTGCCTGCCTGGTAGACCGGGCCCAGTGGCGCGATGTGCGACATGATCTCGCGTTTACCGCCAAAGCAACCGACCGGCATGCCGCCGCCGATGATCTTGCCGAAGGTACTCAGGTCCGGCGTGACGCCGTAGTGGGCCTGGGCCCCGCCGAGGGCGACGCGGAAACCGGTCATCACTTCGTCGAAAATCAGCACCACGCCGTGCTTGTCGCACAGGGTGCGCAGGCCTTCGAGGAAACCAGGCGCCGGTGGTACGCAGTTCATGTTGCCTGCGACCGGCTCGACGATGATGCAAGCCACTTCCTGGCCTACTTCGGCGAGCATGGTTTCAACAGCATCGATGTCGTTGAACGGCAGGGTCAGGGTGTGTTTGGCGAAAGCCGCGGGCACGCCGGCCGAGCTGGGCACGCCCTGGGTCAGCGCGCCGGAACCGGCCTTGACCAGCAGGCTGTCGGAATGGCCGTGGTAGCAGCCTTCGAATTTGATGATGCTGTCGCGACCGGTGAAACCACGGGCCAGGCGAATCGCGCTCATGGTCGCTTCAGTGCCGGAACTGACCATGCGCACCATTTCCATCGACGGCACGATCGAGCAGACCAGGTCGGCCATCTCGGTTTCCATCTCGGTCGGAGCGCCGTAGGACAGGCCATGCTCTAGCTGTTTACGCACCGCGTCCAGCACGTCCGGGTGGCTGTGGCCGAGAATCATCGGACCCCAGGAGCCGACGTAATCCACATAACGCTTGTCATCTTCGTCGGTGACGTAAGCGCCTTCAGCGTGTTTGAAGAACAACGGCGTGCCACCAACGCTCTTGAATGCGCGAACAGGCGAGTTCACGCCACCGGGAATGTGTTTCTGGGCATTGGCAAACAGCGTTTCGGAACGAGACATGATCGGGCTCTCAAATCAGACTTTAAGCTACTTAAATAGAAAGCAGTTCGTTGAATGCGCGGGCGCGGCGGGTCACTTCAGCCGTGCTCTGGGCACCAAACAGGCCATGGACCACCGCCAGCAGATCGACCCCATGGGCCACCAGTGGGGCAGCGTTATCCAGGGTGATGCCGCCAATCGCGCAGATTGGCAGATGCAATTTGCTGCGGGCCTGGTCGAGCAGTTCGAGACTGCAGGTCGGTGCGCCGGGTTTAGTGTTGGAGTTGAAGAAGCGGCCAAAGGCGACGTAACTGGCGCCTTCCTTGGCCGCTTGTTCGGCAAGTTCAAGTTGCGCGTGGCAGGTCGAACCGATGATCGCCTGGCGACCGAGCAGCGCGCGGGCCGGGGTCAGCGGCCCATCGGTCTGGCCCAGGTGCACGCCGACGCTCAGGCGCGCGGCCAGTTCGGCGTCGTCATTGATGATCAATCGGGTCTTGTAGCGGTCACACAGATCGCGCAGGGCTTCGGCTTCACGCAGGCGGCGCGCCTCGTCGCTGCTCTTGTCGCGATATTGCAGCAGAGTGACGCCGCCTTCCAGCGCCGCCTCCACGTACGACAGAAATCTACCGGCCAGTAGCTGGCTGTCGGTAATGGCGTAAAGTCCACGTAGTTTCATCGGACAAGCCTCTGCGCATTACGCATAAAAAGTTTACGAACAGAAATCCAGCGGCAGACGGCGCGGTACGAACTGGCCTTTGCCCAGCTGCTCTGCGTCACGCAGGGTACGCCAAGTGTAGTCAAGCGCGGTTCGCACGGCGCTGGAGAGGTTTTCTCCCAGGGCCAGGCGACCGGCCAGGGCGCTGGCCAGGGTGCAACCGGAACCGTGATAACTGCCGGGCAAACGCTGGCAGGTGAAGGTTTCATGGCTGCCATCACGGCTGTACAGGCGATTGTGTATTTCGTCTTCATCGCCATGACCGCCAGTGATCAGCAGGTGCTTGACGTACGGCAAGAGTTTTTCCGCGCACTCGTCCGCGGTGCCTTCGGGCAGTTCGGCGAGAATGCGGGCTTCGGGAAGGTTAGGGGTGGCAATGATCGCCAAGGGCAGCAGGCGTTCGCGCATGGCGTAGCCAACTTCGTCCTTGCCCAGTCGTCCGCCGCCACCGGCGCGCAAGACGGGGTCGCAGACCATCGGCAAATGCGGGTGCGCCTGCAGCAGTTCGACCACGGTGTCGACCATTTCCAGGGAGCCGAGCATGCCCAGTTTCACTGCGGCGACTTCGGAATCGTTGAGCACGGCATTGGCCTGGGCCAACACCCACTCACGGTCGAGGACGCGGAAGTCAGTGACGTTGACGGTGTCTTGCACGGTCAGGGCGGTGACGGCCGGGGCCGCATGACAACCCTGAGCGAGCAGGGCTTCGATATCTGCCTGCAAGCCGGCGCCACCACTTGGGTCGTGGCCGGAGAGACAGAGGACAACGGGGCGAGAGCTGTAGATATTCATGGTGCGCGAGCTTACCACCAAACTTCGTTTTTCGGGTGCCGTCCCCTCAACCTTGAAGCAGGAAAACCTGTGCACTGTCGAGCCGTTGTCACAATCTGACCGGGGAAACAGCTCTAGATCAACGCATACAGCTGGAACGCCCGTGCTAGAGCCTTTGTAGGAGAAATTTCAATGGTGCTCAATAGCCATCAACGGCTATGCTAGAGTGGATCCAAACTAAAAACAGGTAATACCGGTTTTACGTCTACTCAAAGGGAATGAGGGGGCTTCCTGAGATAACCGGACAGGCCACGCTGGGGCTTAAATGCGCTATTTGCTAATGTTGCTGTTGTGCTTGCCCCTCTTGGCGAGTGCAGTCGAATTCGATGAATTCACCCAACACCTTTCCTTGGGCCAAACCCTGCAAGTGTTCGAAGACGCGAGTGGTCAAGCGACCATAGCGCAGGTCCGCGCGCAAGCCGCGGCCGGACATTTCAAAGCTCACGATAAAGCCACCCTCAACGCCGGTTATTCTCGTTCGGCGTTCTGGCTGAAAATCGACCTGCACTACCGCCCGACCCACCCGGCGGCGCAACGGACTTGGTTGTTGGAACTGGCCTATCCGCCTCTCGATCACCTTGATCTGTATTTGCCCGATACTGCCGGTGGCTACCACTTGGCCCGACAGACCGGCGATGCCTTGCCGTTCGCCAGTCGCGAGATTCGCCAGAACAATTACTTGTTCAGCCTCGATTTCACCCCCGATCAAGCGCAAACCCTGTATCTGCGTCTGCAAAGCGAAGGGTCGATCCAGGCCCCGGTGACGTTATGGTCGAGCACCGCTTACCTCGAAGAACAGCCGGTGCGTCTCTATGTGCTGGGCGTGATCTACGGTGTGTTGCTGGGGATGCTGGTCTACAACCTGTTCATTTACCTCAGCGTGCGTGATACCAGCTACCTCTATTACATCTTCTATATCGCCTCGTTCGGCTTGTATCAGTTGTCGGTGAACGGGGCGGCCGTGGAGTATTTCTGGCCGGACAATCCCTGGTGGGCCAACGCGGCGACGCCGTTCTTCATCGGCTGTGCAGGCTTGTTCGGCAGCCAGTTCGCTCGCAGCTTCCTGCAGACCGCGACTCACAGTCGCTGGCTCGACCGCTTGCTGCTGGTGCAGATTGCGTTCGGCGCGGTGGTGATCGGGCTCTCGTTGATGACCAGTTACGCCCTGGCCCTGCGTCTGGCGACGGCCCTGGCGCTGACGTTTACCGTGGTGATTTTTGCCGCGGGGATTTTCGCCTGGCTGCGTGGCCTGCGGGTGGCGCGGTATTTCATTATTGCCTGGTCGGCGTTTCTGCTCGGCGGCATCGTCAATACGCTGATGGTGCTGGGTTACCTGCCGAACGTGTTCCTGACCATGTATTCCAGCCAGATCGGCGCGGCGATAGAAGTGGCACTGCTGTCGCTGGCCCTGGCCGACCGCATCAACGCCATGCGCGAGCAGCAGGCGCAGACGTTGTTTTATGCCGGTCAAAAGCTCGAAGTGCTGAACCAGCAACTGGCGCATAGCAACACGCTCAAGGATGAATTCCTTGCGACCCTGACCCACGAACTGCGCACGCCCATGAACGGTGTGATCGGTTCGCTGGAACTGATGCAGACTGTCGAGATGGACGCCGAACTGGAGCAGTACCAGCAAACGGCTGCCGGTTCGGCACGCGACATGATGCGTATGGTCAATGGCATCCTGACCCTGACCGAGTTGCAGGCCGGGAAGCTCACGGCTGTTGCGACCACCTTCAGTTTGCGTGGTGTGGTCGACGCCTTGCGGTTGCAGTTCGAGGGCAATGCCTCGGGCAAGTCGCTGGATTTTAAAGTCGATGTGGTGCCGGGGTTGCCAGATCGCTTGCACGGTGACAGTGCCAGGTTGACGCAATGCCTGGAATGTCTGCTGGATAACGCGATCAAATTCACCCGGATCGGCGGGGTGGCGCTGCGGGTGACGGGTAAAGCCGTGAGCCCCGATCGGCTGGCGCTGTCCTTTGCGGTGATCGACACCGGCATCGGCTTCACCGACTTGGCAGAGGCGACATTGTATCAGCGGTTTTTCCAGCTCGACGGTTCGATGACTCGCGAATACGGCGGTCTGGGCATCGGCCTGGCGATCTGTCGGCAGCTGATCGAATTGCTGGGCGGGCGTCTGACTCATCGCTCCGAGCCCGGGCGCGGCAGCCGTTTTCAGCTCGATGTCGAATTCGAATTGCCCGTGGTGGAACGCTCATCAGTGCCTTCGACGACTCGGGCATTGCCTCGCCTGCGACTGCCTCAGGACTGCACGGTACTGATGATCGATGACAACAGCGTCAATCAGCTGGTGATGCGCGGCATGTTGCTCAAGTTGGGGTTCCGGGTGCGCACGGCCGACAACAGTACCGCTGCGCTCGATCATTTGCAGCGTGAAACCTTTGACGCCGTATTGCTCGATTGCCAGCTGTCGCCAGTGGATGGCAAGTCCATGTGCCGCCAGATCCGCACATTACCGGGCTGCGCCGAACTGCCGGTATTCGTGATAGCGCTGAGCGCTGATCGGGAACGCTGCCCGACCGGGGCCTTGATCGATTACCTGAGCAAACCGGTGAAATTCGAGGACCTGCAGGCTGCGCTCTATCGTCGGGTGCTCAGCCCAGGACAAGGCGAAAGCGCCGACAGTTAGGCAGATATGACACTTTGTTCAGCCTTGGTGCGGTGCTTAACTGAAAATCCCTCGGCTGACCAAAGGAGCCCCGTCATGAACCTGCATCAGTTTGCCGAAACCCACGAAGTCACCAACCAGCCACCGTCGCTGGACGGCACCAACCTGTATCGCATCGACCTGCCTTTACAGGAGTGGTCGCGGCGTTTTGGCGCCGGTTGGGCCGAGTCGCGGATCGACGCTTACGGCGCACTGGCCGGCGGGCCGCTGATGGAGGCGGGTTTTTTGGCCAATCAGAACAAGCCTGTGTTCAGCAGTCATGACCGATACGGCCATCGCATTGACCTGGTGGAATTTCACCCGGCGTATCACGAGCTGATGCGCACGGCGATCGAGCACGGCTTGACCGCATTGCCCTGGGCGCATCCACAATCCGGCGCCCACGTCGCTCGCGCCTCCATGACCTATCTGCACAGTCAGGCCGAAGCCGGCAGTGGTTGCCCGCTGACCATGACCTTCGCCAGTGTCCCGGCCATGCGCCTGCAACCGGATCTGGCGCAGCTGTGGCTGCCGAAAATCCTCGCCACCGAATACGACCCGCGCAACGTCGGCATGGCCCACAAGGCCGGCGTCACCATCGGCATGGCCATGACAGAGAAACAGGGCGGCACCGATGTGCGGGCCAACACCACCAAGGCGTATCCGGTGGGTGCGAGCGGTCCGGGCCAGGCGTACGAACTGGTGGGCT
>DQGF01000051.1:8935-12146 GCA_003525045.1 Pseudomonas sp.
CCGGGCCAAGCGTACGAACTGGTGGGCCACAAGTGGTTCTGTTCGGCACCGATGTGCGATGCATTCCTGACCCTGGCCCAGACTGACAAGGGTTTGACCTGTTTCCTGCTGCCGCGCCATCGCCCGGACGACACGCGCAACCAGTTCTACATCCAGCGGTTGAAGAACAAGCTCGGCAATTGTTCCAACGCTTCCAGCGAGGTGGAGTTCCGTGGTGCGCTGGCGTGGATGGTCGGCGAAGAGGGGCGGGGTGTTCCAACCATCATCGAAATGGTCGCCATGACCCGTTTCGATTGCATGGTCGGTTCCAGCGCCTTGATGCGCCAGGCGCTGACCCAGGCCAGTCACCACTGCGCTCACCGCAAGGTGGGCGGCAAGCTGCTCAGCGAGCAACCCTTGATGCAGAACGTACTGGCCGATCTGGCGCTGGAAAGCGAAGCGGCCCTGGCGTTGAGCTTGCGCATGGGCAAGGCGCTGGATCATCTGGACGACGGCCATGAAGCGAAATTCGCCCGGCTGGTGACGGCGGTGGGCAAATACTGGATCTGCAAGCGCGCGCCCGCAATGATCAACGAAGCCGCCGAATGCATGGGCGGCGCGGGCTATGTCGAAGACAGCATCCTGCCGCGGTTGTACCGGGAGGCCCCGGTCAACTCCACGTGGGAAGGCTCTGGCAACGTGCAATGCCTTGATGTGCTGCGAGCACTGTCCAAAGAGCCGGGCGTGCTCGACGTACTGTTCAGCGAATTGGGCGATGGTCATGGCGACAAACGCCTGGCCGCACACATCAGCCAATTGCAGGCGGCGTTCAAGGACACCGGCGACATTCAGTACCGCGCCCGGCAGTTGACCGAAGACATCGCGTTGGGGCTTCAGGCCAAGCTGTTGCTGGAAGCTGGGAATGCTGCGGTCAGCGACGCCTTTATTGCCAGTCGTCTGGGTGGGGCGGGCCGGGTATATGGCGCGCTGCCGCGTGGGCTGGACGTGGAAGCGATTGTGGCCCGGTCGACCCCGCAAGGATTCTGAGCGCTGTTTCACCGGCGACGCTGATCAAATGTGGGAGCGGGCTTGCTCGCGAATGGGCGTCACATTCAACAAAGATGTTAATTGACAGTCCGCCTTCGCGAGCAAGCCCGCTCCCACAGGGTTCCCGTGAGGCGATGTTGCAGGCAAGATGAAGGTCTGCAAGTCAGAACACAGGATGCTGATCGTGACCGAAGCTTTTATTGTCGTTCAAACCGCCGAGCAAGCCGTGGATCGGCTTGCGCTCTTGCACAATCGTGCAACCACCGCGCTGAACCAGGCGCTCAAGCGTTACCTCAAGGATCGAGTCGAACCGGACGCCGAACAGCGTGCAATGTTTCGTTATCCCGAACTGCGTCTGACCTACCATTGCCAGGGCGAAGTCCCGCAGACCACGCGCGCCTATGCCAAGGTTCAGCTGCCTGGGACCTACAGCGTCACCGTCACCCATCCGGCCGCTTTCCGTAAATACCTGCTGGAACAGCTGGTGCCGTTGATGCACGACTTCACCGTGACCGTGGAAGTCGGCATCAGCCAGCAGAACATTCCTTATCCCTACGTAGTCGAGCAGGGCGATGAGCTGGCCGGCTCCGGTGTCACCGCCGCCACGCTGGCGCGGGTGTTCCCGAGTACCGACCTGTCAGCCGCGACCGATGGCATTGCCGATGGTTTGTACGACTGGGAAAACACCGATCCGCTGCCGCTGGCGTTGTTCGATGCCGCGCGGGTGGACTTCTCCCTGCGCCGCCTGGTGCATTACACCGGCAGCGACTGGCGTCATGTGCAGCCGTGGATTCTGCTGACCAACTACCACCGTTACGTAGACCAGTTCATCGTCCATGGCCTGGAACAGTTGCGCAGCGACCCGCGTTTCGTGCGCATGGTGCTGCCGGGTAACGTGATCATCGAAAAGAGCATGGACCACGGCGAAGCCTCGGCGATTGCCGCGGGCGTGGTCTGGCACCGTTATCAAATGCCGGCCTATCACTTGATCGCGAGCGACGGTCATGGCGTGACCCTGGTGAACATCGGCGTCGGCCCGTCCAACGCCAAGAACATCACTGACCACTTGGCGGTACTGCGTCCGCATTGCTGGCTGATGATCGGTCACTGTGGTGGCTTGCGTCAGTCGCAAACCATTGGCGACTATGTGTTGGCGCATGCTTACATGCGCCGCGACGGGATTCTCGACCGGGTCGTGCCGCCGAACATTCCGATTCCGGCCCTGGCCGAAGTGCAGATGGCCTTGCAGCAAGCCGCCGCCAACATCACCGGCGAGAAGGGCGACGAGCTGAAGAAACGTCTGCGCACCGGCACCGTACTGACTTACGACGACCGGAACTGGGAATTGCGCTGGGCGCAGGAACGGCCGTTGATCAACCTGTCCCGCGCCGTGGCGGTGGACATGGAAAGCGGCACCATTGCTGCCCAGGGTTATCGCTTGCGGGTGCCTTACGGCACGTTACTCTGTGTCTCGGACAAACCGCTGCACAGTGAAATCAAGCTGCCGGGATCGGCCAACGCCTTCTATGAACGCGCGGTCAGCCAGCATTTGAAAATCGGCATCGAGGCGGTGGATCTGCTGCGCACCGAACTCAACTCGCTACACTCACGCAAACTGCGCAGCTTCGACGAGCCGCCGTTCCGCTAACAGTCATGGTCATTTAGCGGTCGGGGCACTAGCATTGGCAGCCCTGACCGTTAGATGTTCCTTTTTCCCATGTCTCGTCCTCAACGTCCCGTATCTCGCCGTCCTGGCGCGAACAACCCGCAATCAGCCCCGCGCCGTGTCGCCAAAGCACCGCCGGCCGAGCCGAAGCTGATTCTGTTCAACAAGCCTTTTGATGTACTGACGCAATTCAGCGACGGCGAAGGGCGGGCAACGCTCAAGGATTTCATCGAAATTCCCGGTATTTATCCGGCGGGACGGCTGGACCGTGACAGCGAAGGTTTGCTGTTGCTGACCAACGATGGCCAGCTTCAGGCGCGAATCGCCGATCCGAAACACAAACTGGCCAAGACGTATTGGGTGCAGGTGGAAGGAGAGCCGAGCGCCGAGCAGTTGCAGCGTTTGCGCGATGGCGTCGAGCTCAACGACGGCATGACCTTGCCAGCCGAAGCGCGGCAGCTTGAAGAGCCGCAGCTGTGGCCGCGTAATCCGCCGGTGCGGTTTCGCATGAGCGTGCCG
>DQGF01000051.1:12413-12536 GCA_003525045.1 Pseudomonas sp.
TTGGCCGCGCAACCCGCCGGTGCGCTTTCGCAAGAGCGTGCCGACCAGTTGGCTGGAGCTGGTGATTCGCGAGGGACGCAACCGTCAGGTACGGCGCATGACGGCAGCGGTCGGTTTGCCGAC
>DQGF01000051.1:12828-13216 GCA_003525045.1 Pseudomonas sp.
GCAGCGGTCGGTTTGCCGACGTTGCGCTTGGTGCGGGTCAGAATCGGCGACTGGACGATCGAAGGGCTCGATCAGGGCCAGTGGAAGGAAGTGCCGGCGCGATTATATTGAGCCGGATTCGATCAGGCCGATGACCACGCTTTTGATCACGAACGCGGCCACACCCAGGCCGAGTACGAAGAACAGGATGAACGAGCCAAAGCGCCCGGCCTTGGATTTTTTCGCCAGGTCCCAGACGATAAAACCCATGAAAATGATCAGGATGCTGACCAGTCCGGTCATCATCCACTCTTCGAATACTGCAGGATCCATTGGACATCTCCAGTGCGGGCGGGGGTAAAAGGCGCTGGAGTATACGCCATGGGGGAGTGGCGGGGCATTGACCTGC
>DQGF01000051.1:13568-19746 GCA_003525045.1 Pseudomonas sp.
GGGCTGCGAAGCAGCCCCCCGCGTTCTACCTGGAAAACCGCGTTCTCTGGTTTTACGACCGCTGCGCGGCCGAGCGGGAGCAAGCTCCCTCGCCACAATCAGCCACGCAGATGAGTCAGCGGCAATTCGGTGCTATTGAGCACCTGATTCAACACAAAACTCGACCGCACACTCGTCACCCCTTCAATTCGCGTCAGGTGCCCCAGCAGCAATTTCTGATAGTGATCCATATCCGGCACCACCACCTTGAGCTGATAATCCGCATCCATCCCCGTCACCAAACTGCATTCCAGCACCTGAGGCAAGGTTCGAATCGCCGCTTCAAAGTTCTCGAACCGCTCCGGCGTATGTCGGTCCATGCCGATCAGCACGTAAGCCGTCAGGCTCAGCCCGAGCATTTTGCGGTCCAACAAGGCCACCTGGCGGGTGATGTAGCCGTCATCTTCCAGTTGCTTGACCCGGCGCGAGCAGGGCGAAGGTGACAGGCCGATGCGTTCGGCCAGCTCCTGATTGGAGATGCGCGCGTCACGTTGCAATTCCGCCAAAATGCTCAGGTCGTATCGGTCGAGTTTGCTCATCAATCAGGCCTTTGTCATATCAATTGCGGAAGATTATCTATCCAGGGTTAAAAATTGCGCAAGTCATGTTTATTTGAGCAATCTTCGCAATCCTCTGCCGACGCCTCCGGCCTATTCTTATTACCAGAATCACTGCTCGGACAAACAGTCCACAGCGGCTCGCCCAATCAGGCCAGCTGCGGTCGCCACCCCACAGGGGATGAGTCGGCCCCCGAGCTGCACACTGTCCAGAAGACGGCGTGAGGTGAGCCGACGTCAAAAGCGTCGAGCACGGACGAAGTTCTCAAAGGGAGGCCGACGGGTCTCCCTTTTCTTTTGCCCGCCATTTGCCTTGCGCCCTCAATAAATAAGTTGCGCGACTGATAACCTGTTGCAGAACCGGCCTGCGCTTTCCCAGTCTCATGCACAGGCCCTGACCCTCAGTGAGGAAAAGCATGAAGTCGCGCATCTGGCGTTTGGCCGGAGTTGGTTTGCTGTGTGTAAGTGTCACTGCACAATCCCTGGCCGATGAGCCGCAAAACCGTGGTCCCGACGGCGGACAACGGGGCTCGGACGGTCGTCAGGGCAACAATCAGGGCCATGGCGGCAACAATCAGCCGCACCCGCAGAATAATCAGCAACAGAATCAACCGCGGGCGCAGAACAACGACATCATTCGAGGCGACAACAGTCGCCAGTTCGAGCACAACGGCCAGAATCAACAGAACCGTCAGCCGCGCGACTACAACAGTCCGGTTCGGCCGCCACCACCGCCGCCGCAGCTACCGGCCAATGACCTGCCGATCCAGGGCCGGCCCGACACCGTGCGCCAGACCCGGCAACCGCAGCGCGGTGACTACCAGGATGCTCTGCGGCGCAACGACAACAATCAGCATTGGCAGAGTAACGGTCAGCGTCCGGATGACCGTCGCTGGCCGGGCCGTCCGGACGGACATGGCAACGGCTGGGGCCCAGGCCCGCAATATCGTCCGGGTCATGTGATCGATCGCTTCCCGGACCGCGACTACCGCGTGCCTTATGGGGGGCGGGACTATTTCTATTCCGGTGGCTACTGGTATCGCCCGCAGGGCCCGCGTTATGTAGTCGTTCAGCCGCCGCGCGGGATCCGCGTCAGTTACCTGCCCGATTACACGCAAGAAGTGTGGATCGGCGGTGCGTTGTTGTTTCTGGCGGCCGGTTCCTATTACGCCTATCAGGAAAACACCCAGGATTACGTGGTGGTCGAGCCGCCCGAGCAACCGCAACCGCAACCGCAGCCAGTCAGTAATAGTTACGACGTGGAGGCGTATCCCGCCAACGGTCAGTCGCCGGAGCAGGTTAATCAGGACGGTTACGAGTGCTACCAGTACGCGGTGCAGCAGAGCGGCTTCAATCCACGAACGGCCACCTATCAACCGGACCCGTCGGTGGTGCAAGCCTACCGCCAGGCCCAAGGCAACTGCTTGAGCAGTCGCGGTTATCAGGTTCAGTAGCGGCTATAAGCTATAAGCTACAAGCTACAAGCTACAAGCGATGCGCGACGCGCCTCAAGCCTGCAGCTTAAAGCTTGAAGCTTGAAGCTGCTTTAATAGGATCAGCGTGCACCAGCACCTCGGCTCGCGGATAAGCCGCGTGAATCGCATCGGCGGCTTGATCGCTGATGCCGTGGGCGACTGACAGCGTCAATTCCCCTGGCAATTCCAGATGCAATTGCACAAACCACTGGTTACCGGAAACCCGCGTGCGCAGGTCGTGCGCGCCCAATACTCCCGGCACGCTGCAAGCCAGTTCGAGCATGTGCTGGCTGACATCCGGCGGCAGTTCTTCATCCATCAGCACCGTAAAACTTTCCCGGGCGATCTGAATCGCGCTCCAGAGAATGTAGACGGCGATCCCCAGGCCGAACCAGGGGTCGACCTGATGCCAGCCAAACCCGGCCAGCACCAATGCCACCAGGATGCTGCCATTGAGCAGCAGGTCCGAGCGGTAATGCAGGGAGTCGGCTCGCACCGCATTGGAGCCGGTGGCCTTCACCACCCGATGTTGCAGCATCAGCAGGGCCAGGGTCAGCGCCAAGGAAAACACGATGACCCCGATGCTGATCCACGGCGCTCCCACCGGTTCCGGATGCTTCAGTCGGTCGACGGCCTGCAAGGCGATGAGCGCCGCACTGCCGCCAATGAACAGGGCCTGCGCCATCCCCGCCAGCGACTCGGCCTTGCCATGGCCGTAGCGGTGATCCTCATCGGCGGGGCGCAAGGCGTAATGCACCGCGAGCAGGTTGAGCAGTGAGGTGACGCCGTCGAGGGCCGAATCGGTCAGCCCGGCGAGCATGCTCACCGAACCGCTCAACCACCAGGCGATGGCTTTGGCGACGATCAACGTACAGGCCACGGCCACCGAGGCACGGGTCGCCAGCCGCAGCAGACGGGCGTGTTCGGAGCTGGAAATCATAGGTGTGGCTTGTCCTTTAAGTGTTCCTTCACAGGCACGGATTACGCGGCAGGTTGCACGCCGAACATCGCCAGTTGCTGAGCGCTGCCCTTGTGCTGGATCAGGCGTGGGTCGTCCAGCGGGAAGCTGCGGCCCAGTTCGGTTTCAAGAATAGTCTGCAACTTGTGGTTATCGACCTTGCCGTCGGCACCGATGGCTTCCTTGAGTTTTTCCGGGGCCACCTGCGCGGTCTTGCCTGGCTCGAAGTAAATCGCGCCGGTGGCGAAGTCCACGGCAAAGGCGATCAGGCCGGGGATGATGTAGAACAACAGACCCACGGCATCCAGTACGGCGATGGCCGGGTCAATCTTGCCGTCGATCTGACCACGACGGTCAGGGTAGAAAATCGAACCGCAGGCGGTGACTTGGGTCAGCAACGTCGCGATCAGTACACCGCCAATCAAGCGAAAGGGAGCACGCATATGAAATCTCCTGAGTCATCTGGAAAACGAAGCGTCGTCGATATGAATTAGGACCGCAACGAACGCCAGGCAGTTCGCCGTTATACTCGGCCCTCTGTTTGGGAGCCAGCATGATTTCTTTGCCGATTGATGAAGTTTTACCCGCGTTGCGTGAAGCCTTGGCTACACGCCACGAAGCCGTGCTCGAAGCACCGCCCGGTGCCGGTAAAACCACCCGTGTGCCTTTGGCCTTGCTCAACGAGACCTGGCTGGCCGGGCAGACCATTCTGATGCTCGAACCGCGTCGCCTGGCGGCACGTGCGGCGGCGGAGCGGTTAGCCAGTGAGTTGGGTGAGAAAGTCGGTGAAACCGTCGGCTATCGCATTCGTCTCGACAGCAAAGTCGGCCCCAGGACCCGCATCGAAGTGGTCACCGAGGGCATCCTCACCCGGCGCTTGCAGGACGACCCGGCACTGGAAGGTGTGGGCCTGCTGATCTTCGACGAATTCCATGAGCGCAGCCTCGACGCCGACCTGGCGTTGGCCCTGAGCCTGAATGGCCGGGAACTGTTTCGCGACGATCAGCCGCTGAAAATCCTGTTGATGTCGGCAACCCTGGAAGGCGAACGCCTGGCCGGGTTGCTGGATGACGCGCCGATCCTGCGCAGCGAAGGACGCATGTACCCGGTGGCCATGCGCTGGGGTCGGCCGTTTCAACCGGGTGAATTCATCGAGCCGCGTCTGGTGCAGACCATCCTCGAGGCCTTGAATGACGAAGCCGGCAGCGTGTTGGTGTTCCTGCCGGGGCAGGCAGAAATCCGTCGCGTGCATCAGCAACTGGCCGATGCGCTGGGCGAGAGCACGCGGGTGTTGCTTTGCCCATTGCATGGCGAACTGGATCTGGCTGCGCAACGTGCGGCGATCGATCCGGCACCGGCGGGCAAACGCAAAGTGGTGCTGGCCACCAACATCGCCGAGACCAGCCTGACCATTGATGGCGTGCGCGTGGTGATCGATGCCGGGCTGGCGCGGGTGCCGCGTTTCGATCCGGGCAGCGGCATGACGCGTCTCGACACCCAGCGCATCTCGCGCGCCAGTGCCATTCAGCGCGCCGGCCGGGCAGGGCGGTTGGAACCGGGGGTGTGTTATCGGTTGTGGTCGCAAGATCAGCATGAGCAACTTGCGGCCTACGCCAGTGCGGAAATTCTCTCGGCGGACCTCGCCGGCCTGGCGTTGCAACTCGGTCGCTGGGGCGTGAGGCCGGGGCAACTGGTTTGGCTGGACATTCCGCCGGCAGCCGCTTACGCACAGGCTCAGGATTTGCTCGAGCGTTTGGGTGCGTTGGAGGGTGAAGCGCTGACCCGTCACGGCCAGGCCATGGCCGAACTGCCGGCGCATCCGCGCATCGCGCATTTGCTGTTGCGGGGTCAGGCCCTCGGCCTGGCCGACATGGCGTGCGATGTCGCGGCACTGCTCGGCGAGCGCGATATTCTGCGCGGTGCCGGTGCTGACTTACACAGTCGACTGGTGCTGTTGTCCGGTGAAGAACGTGCCGCGCGCGGTGCTCAGGGTGGCGTTCAACGAGCCCGGCAACTGGCGCGGCAGTATCGCGGTTATCTGCGCGGCAAAGCGGCGGAACCGGTCAGCGATCCGGATCATCCACGCTGGCTCGGCGCGCTGCTGGCGCTGGCCTATCCTGATCGCGTTGCTCAACAGCGTCGTGCCGGTGGCGCGGAATATCGTTTGGCCAACGGTCGCGCAGCATTGTTCGCCGAGGCCGACAGTTTGATGAAGCAACCATGGCTGGTGATCGCCGATCTTGGCAGCCGTCAGGGCCAGCGCGAGGAACGGATTTACCTGGCGGCGGACTTCGATCCGGCATTGTTCGATTCAGTGCTGGCCGAGCAGGTCCGCTGCGTCGATCAGCTGGATTGGGATGAGCGCGAAGGCGTGTTGCGCGCCGAGCGGCAACGCAAGGTCGGTGAATTGATCCTCAGCCGCGAGCCGCTGACCGGTCTCGATGAAAGCGCCCGCAGTCAGGCGTTGGTGAATCTGGTGCGACGCAAAGGTCTGGAGTTGTTGCCGTGGACCCCGGAGCTGCGTCAGTGGCAGGCGCGGGTGGCGTTGTTGCGCCAGTTGGACCTCGGCAGTAAGGGTGAAAGTGAGTGGCCGGATGTCAGCGACGCCGCGCTGCTCAAAAGCCTCGAACACTGGCTGATGCCGTATCTGGGTAAAGTTTCGCGACTCAGTCACTTCGCCAATCTGGACCTGTCGAGCATCGTCCACAACTTGCTGCCATGGCCACTGCCGCAACGGCTCGATGAGCTGGCGCCGCATCACCTGAGCGTGCCCTCCGGTTCGTCGATACGTCTGGACTACAGCGAGCAGCCGCCGATTCTGGCGGTGCGTTTACAAGAGCTGTTCGGCCTGGCCGAGACCCCACGGATTGCCGGTGGCCGGCAGGTGGTCAAACTGCACCTGCTGTCCCCGGCGCGACGGCCGGTGCAGGTGACCCAGGACCTGGCCAACTTCTGGCGCAGCACCTATGCCGAGGTGAAGAAGGATTTGAAGGGGCGGTATCCGAAGCATTATTGGCCGGATGATCCGTTGGTGGCCGAGGCGACCGCCCGGATCAAGCCCCGCAAATGATTCCTGATGTCGAACGCAAAACCTGTGGCGAGGGGGCTTGTCGGAACGCCGCATCGCCCCGTTCGGCTGCGCAGCAGTC
>DQGF01000051.1:20070-20780 GCA_003525045.1 Pseudomonas sp.
GCTGCGCAGCAGTCGTAAAACCGTTGCACGCGGTGTATCCGACACACCTCGGCAGCCGATTTTGGGGTGGCTTCAAGCCCCCTCGCCACAGGGTGTCACCAGGCTTCAGATCTGTGTCAGGGCCTGGCTCCGGCCTTCGCGGTTAGCTGCTCCCGACAATAATCGGCAAACAACTGCGCGGGTTTGGTCAACTGCCCGCGCTTCAACCACGCAGCCACCAACCCCGAGCCGGTGACGTCTTCGACGATGTTCACGCACACCACTTTTTGGCCGTCATAGGTGCACTCCGAATGTGGCCTTGTGACCAGGATCGAAAAACCGAACCCTTGCCCGACCATCCCCCGGACCATCTCGATCGAGGGTGAGCTGAAGGCAATGTTTGGCGTCAGATCCAACTCTTCAAACAAGCTGACGAAGTAGGTCCGGCTCGGTTGCACGTCCAGCAGAATCATCGGCTCCAGGCACAGATCGCGCAGCGACACTTGCTTGAGCTGGGCAAAACGGTGATCCGCCGGCAGTAACGCATAGGGCCGCTGCGCCGGCATTAATGGTTCGGTCTGGATGGTGGCGTCGAGGTCGTGTTCATACAGGATCGCCAGGTCGAAAGCACCCGAGGTCAGGCCTTGCACCAACTCTTGCTGCTCGCCGTCGCGGATGCGAATTTTCACCCCTGGATACAGCGCCGAGAACCCGGCAATCAACTGCGGCAG
>DQGF01000051.1:21157-21296 GCA_003525045.1 Pseudomonas sp.
GCCAGGGCGTTCTGTTCGAACTCCTTGGCCATGCGCAGCAGTTCCTGGGACTTGCGGTAGAAGCGTGCACCGCTGGGGGTCAGGGACACGCCCTGGGCGTGATGGCGGATCAGCAATTGCACGCCGAAGCTGTCTTCCA
>DQGF01000049.1 GCA_003525045.1 Pseudomonas sp.
CATTGGACCCCCACGCTTGCGGCCTCATTGGCCAATTCGGCCGCTGCGCTGCCCCCAAAGGGGGAGCAATTCGCGCCTTGGAGCGGCCCGGCGGCGCTCATCAAAACGAGCGCGGGAGGTCGAGGACGTGCTCGGCGACGTACGACAGGATGAGATTCGTGGAAATCGGCGCAACCTGATAGAGACGCGTTTCGCGGAACTTGCGCTCCACGTCGTATTCGCAGGCGAAGCCGAACCCGCCGTGGGTTTGCAGGCAAGCATTGGCCGCTTCCCAGGAGGCCTTGGCCGCCAGGTATTTAGCCATGTTGGCGCTGGCCCCGGCGTTCTCGCCGCTGTCGTATTCCTCGCAGGCGCGCCAGCGCATCAGGTCCGCCGCTTCAATCTCGACATGGGCTTCGGCAATCGGAAACTGCACGCCCTGGTTCTGCCCGATCGGGCGGCCGAACACCACGCGATCACGGGCATAAGCGCTGGCTTTTTCGATGAACCAGCGACCGTCGCCGATGCATTCGGCGGCAATCAACGTACGCTCGGCGTTCAACCCATCGAGGATGTAGCGAAAGCCCTTGCCTTCTTCGCCGATCAGACTGTCCAGCGGCAGCTCCAGATTGTCGAAGAACAGCTCGTTGGTCTCATGATTGACCATGTTGGCGATGGGCTGCACGGTGAGACCGTTGCCGATGGCTTCGCGCAAGTCGACGAGGAAGATCGACATGCCTTCAGATTTTTTCTTGACCTCGGCCAGCGGTGTGGTGCGTGCCAACAGGATCATCAGGTCCGAGTGCTGCACCCGCGAGATCCAGACCTTTTGGCCGTTGATGACGTACTTGTCACCCTGCTTGACCGCGGTGGTTTTGATCTTGGTGGTGTCGGTGCCGGTGGTAGGTTCGGTCACGGCCATCGATTGCAGGCGCAATTCTCCGGCGGCGAGCTTGGGCAGGTAATAGCGTTTTTGCGCTTCGCTGCCGTGACGCAGCAGGGTGAACATGTTGTACATCTGGCCGTGGACGGTGCCGGAGTTGCCACCGCAAGCGTTCACTTCTTCAAGAATGATCGACGCTTCGGCCAGGCCCAGGCCTGAACCGCCGTACTCGGTGGGGATCATCGCCGACAGCCAGCCAGCGTCGGTCAAGGCCTTGACGAAGGCTTCGGGAAAGCCTTTTTCTTCATCGACCTTGCGCCAGTAAGCGGCATCGAATTCGGCGCACAGGGCGCGTACGCCTTCGCGGATGGCATTGAAGTCTTCGTTGTTGTTGGGGTTCATCTCAAGTCCTATGGAGTGATGCAAAACTCAGTCGAATTCGACGTTTGCTTGTTGGCTGATACCGGTCTCATCGCCGGCCCAGAGGTCGGCGAAACCGTGCCGGGTATGGTGTCCACCGACCTTGAAGGGGGCGGGCGCTATCAGGGGGCGGATGCCGCGAAAGGAAAACTGCCGAACACGTGCCAATGGGTTTGCCCGCACGAAAGCGGCCAGATTCAGGGTGGCGGTCAGCGGACCCTGGACGACCAGGCCGGGATAACCCTCGGTCCCGGTGACATAAGGCCAGTCGAAATGGATGCGGTGGGCATTGAAGGTGACGGCGGAGTACCGGAACAGTAGCAGCGGGTCGGGGCTGATGTTTTCGCTCCACTGGGTTTCCGGAAGCAGCTCACCGGCGCTGAGCTTGGGTGGGTTCGGTTCACGGTAAACAATGTCTTGCTCTTCGCTCATGCACAGCTGCTCGTCTTGCCACAGATCATGAGCGAGCGTGACGAACAGCAGTGATCCGGTGCGGCCCTTTTTTTCCTCGATATGCTTGATCGTGGTGTGACGGCGGGCGCACGCACCGACGCGCAGAGGATGGATGAATTGGACCCGGCTGCCTGCCCACATGCGATTACGTCCATGCGCAGGCGGCATGAATTCGCCCAGCGTCGGATGCCCGTCAGGACCGAGCTGGCGTTGTTCGGCGCAGTCATCGAAAAAGCACCAGTGCCACAGCCAAGGTAACTCCTGGCCGTCAGTTGGCGCTGGGACATTGAACATCGCTGCGATGCGCCGCACCAAAGGGAGGCTGAACTGGTCGTTTCGCACCTGTGTTCGGCCCACCCAGCTTCCCGGTTCGAAATCTTGCATGCTGTGCTTCCCCTATTGGCTTCGGTTGCAAACAGGATGAAGGGGAGGGCAGAGGTGGGGAATTTGCTTTTGCGTAAGTCAGTGTGAAGCTTTGCCTAAGGCAGGGTGCAACGCCGCCTTCCATTTTTTGAAATTGCTGTCGGCGACCCTGCCGATCATGCTGCCGCCAGGCTTTTGTGGGAGCAGGCGGCTATAAACACATTTCTGGATACACGCCAACAAGCGCTCTCGCTGTTTGCCAGCAAGGGCTACAGCAATGTCGGGATGCGCGAGCTGGCCTCGGCCCTGGGGATCAAGTGCGGTTCGATCTACAACCACATCGAGAGCAAGGAAGCGTTGCTCTACGAGTTGTTTGAAGAGCTGTTGGGGTTATTACAGACCAAGGCCATGCAAATACAGCGCAATGCCGAGGCCCCCAAGCGGCTTCGCAAGATCATCGAAATGCACTTGAACCTGCAGGACCGCATGCCCTGCCATTTTCAGCTGCTGGAACGTGAATGGCGTCATTTAAGTGAGCCCTGGCTCAGTCACGCCGATGCCCATCGTGCTCGGTATGAACAGATCATCGCTGCAGCTGTTGGCGCTTCAGCGTGCAGCCAAGCCTGCACGCAAAGTATCGTCACGCTACTCAATCAAGCCCCTGCCTGGCTGCCAGCGTTGAGGCTCACGGTGAGCGCCCGCCTGGATCTGGTCTACGCCATGGTCGAACTGATTCTTGCCCAGGCGTATAGCGATTCGACGGGTCAGCGTACAGATGGAGCGACAATCCGGGCTTCTTAGCAAAAGCAAAAGGCGGGCTTTCAATAACGCAAATGGGCACATCAACACCACTGGTTCATGCTCGGCCCCATAGAGGCACCCCCCATAACAATAAGGATCGGCCCATGTTCTCCTGGTATAAAAGCGGCACCCCGCGTGAGAAGAAAACCTTTTGGGCCTGCTATGCCGGCTGGGCTCTGGACTCCTATGACATGCAGATGTTCAGCTTCCTGCTGCCCACGCTGATCGGGATCTGGGGGCTGACCAAAGGCGAGGCGGGTATTGTCGGGACATCGGCCTTGCTGTCGGCGGCCTTGGGCGGATGGATCGCAGGCATCCTGAGCGACCGCTTCGGGCGGGTGCGCATCCTGATTTTTACGGTGTGCTGGTTTACCTTCTTTGGCGTCGTCGCAGGGTTTGCTCAAAACTTTGAGCAATTGCTGGTCGCACGTACTCTCCAAGGCTTGGGGTTCGGCGGCGAATGGGCTATCGGTGTAGCGCTCATGGCCGAGGTCATCAACCCGAAAAATCGGGGCAGGGCGTTGGGTTTTGTGCAGTCCGGTTTCGCCTTGGGATGGGCCGGCGCGGTGCTGATCGTCACCGGGATCCTGGCGTATTTCCCCGCTGAGTACGCCTGGCGTGTGGCGTTCTGGGTCGGTGTGCTTCCCGCGCTGGTGGTGATTTTCATTCGGCGCAACGTCAAGGATTCGGATGCGTTCAAGCAATCGCAAAAGCTCGATACTGATAAAGCCTCTATCGGAACCGTGTTCTCCGCCAAGTACATCAAGGTCAGCATGCTTGCCAGCTTATTGGTGATCGGATTGCAGGCGGGCTGCTACGTGATTCTGGTCTGGACGCCTTCGATGATGGCTGAGCGCGGTGTCGTATCCGGTTCGCTTATCCTGACGATTCTGATCATGGCACTGGGCAGCCTTTGCGGGTTCGCCACGACTGCTTATATGTCAGACCGCCTGGGCCGACGCCCGACGCTGATGCTCCTGTCGCTGGCCTCCTGGATTGTCACCGTTGCCTATATGTTCGTACCGCTCAACCCACTGGTAGCGCATGTCATGGGCTTTTTGGTCGGCGCATTGGCGATCGGTATGTTTGCAGCGCTGGGCCCGTTCCTGAGCGAGTTGTTCCCGACCCAGGTTCGCACCACGTGCATGGGATTCTCGTACAACGTCGGCAAATCGGTGGGCGCAATGGCCGTCACGGGGGTTGGGCTACTCGCAGCTAAATTCGGTCTGTCCCAGTCTGTCGGCGCGTTTTGCCTGGTCGCTTACGCCATCGCTGTATTTGCCCTGCTGCTGCTACCCGAAACCAAGGGGGTTCGGCTCGATGAACTTGACGTGGTTGAGAATGGAGCCGGTCCGTCCCCGCAACCGTTGTCCGGACAACGCACTTGAAGGAAGTTCAAATGATTAGAATCGTCTATCTGCTGGTTAAGCCTCAAACCATGAGCGATGCGGTCTTCAAGCAAGAATGCAGGCGTCATTTTGAAATGAGTGAGGGTATCCCTGGCTTGCACAAATATGAGGTCAGGCTGGTGTCAGACAACCCAAGTGACACCCACGTACCTTATCTTGAGGTGCCACCTGTGCATGCGATTGGGGAATGCTGGTTTCGCGATCAGGCCGACTATGAGCTGTACATGGAGGCCGATAAAAGAAAGGTTTGGTTTGAGCACGGCAAAACGTTTATTGGTGGGCTCAAGCCATTTGTGACGAGCGATGGATTTCTCCTCAGCACTTGATCGGGTTGTCGCGCACAAGATGCACAAAGCGGGTTGTGTCAAACCACGACCCGCTTGTTTTGCGCAAGGTTTCAGCCTTTCACCATAGGCTGCCGAGGATGGGGACTTGGAAATGCCCGTTCATAGGCCCGGCATACACGTAGCACCTGATCATCGGCAAAGCGCGCACCGACCACATGCAAGCCGACGGGCAACCCGTCCTGCGCGAAGCCGCACGGCACCGACGCTGCCGGCTGTTGGGTCAGGTTGAAGGGGTAGCTGAAGGGCGTCCACTCCATCCATTCGCCCAGGCCAGAGCCCGGCGCAACGTTGTGCCCGGCGGTGAACGCGGTGATCGGCAGCATCGGTGACACCAGCAGATCGTAGCGATTGTGGAACTCGGCCATATGCGCCACCAGCGCCGCGCGGGCTTCCAGGGCCAGGGTGTAGTCGTGGAGGCTGATGCGTTCGCCCTGTTCGGCAATGCGCAGCAGGCCCGGATCGAGTTGTGCGCGTTGCGCCTGGCTCAGTTGTCCGGCCAGTCGAGCGGCGCCGGCGAACCACAGGGTGTTGAATAACTCCAGTGGATCGCTAAAACCAGGATCGACCTGCTCCACGTGCGCGCCCAGTTGCGCCAGGCGTTCCACCGCCTGCGCCACCACCCTGGCCACCTGCGGATCGACCTTCACGTAACCGAAGTCCGGGCTGTAGGCGATGCGCAGGCCTTTGAGATCATTGCTCTCGGATAGCCAGGGCGTGCTGCGTGGTGCTCCGGACAGGCCGTCCCGGCTATCCGGCCGGGCAACGGTTTGCAGCATCAGCACCGCATCGTCGACGGTGCGGGTCATCGGCCCCAGGTGCGAGAGCAGGGTCATGGCGCTGGCCGGCCACTGGGGTACGTAGCCGAAGGTCGGCTTGATCCCGAAGGTGCCGGTGAACGCGCAGGGAATGCGGATCGAGCCGCCGGCATCGCTGCCCTGGTGCAGCACCCCGAGGTTCAGCGAAGCGGCAGCGGCCGCACCACCGGAGGAACCGCCGGCCGTCATGCGCGTGTCCCAGGGGTTACGGGTGATGCCGTACAGCGGGTTGTCGGTCACGCCTTTCCAGCCGAACTCCGGGGTGGTGGTCTTGCCCAGCAGCACCGCGCCGGCGTTGCGCATGAATGCCGGGAAGGGCGCATCCACTTCCCAGGGGCCCGTGGCAGCGGTGGTTTTCGAACCCTTGCGCGTGGGCATGCCACGGGTCAGGGTCAGGTCCTTGATCGACGCCGGCACACCGTCCAGTGCGCCGCACGGCTGGCCCTTGAGCCAGCGCTGTTCGGAAGCGCGCGCCGCTTCCAGCGCGCCTTGCTGATCAACATGACAATAGGCGTTGATCTGCGGATTGAAGCGCTCGATGCGCGCCAGGGCGTCCTCGGTCACTTCCACCGGCGACAGGCGCTTGTCACGGTAATGGGCCAGTAGCTCTACGCCACTCATCTCGGCGATTTCGGTGTGTTGCTTCATGCCGCTGGTCCTCCTTGTGCTTGTGCCGCGTTGACCATGGCGCGCAACAATACGGCGCAACCGTCGGCCAGGTCCTGGGGCGCGGCGTTTTCGATTTCGTTGTGGCTGATGCCACCCTCACAGGGTACGAAGATCATCCCGGCCGGGCCCAGCTCGGCGACGAAGATCGCGTCGTGTCCGGCGCCGCTGACGATGTCCATGTGGCTCAGGCCCAACTGCTCGGCGCCCTGGCGCACGGCGGCGACACAGGCGGGGTCAAAGTCCAGCGGCGGGAAGTCGGCGGTAGGGGTCAGCTCGAAGCTCAAACCGTGCTGCAGGCAGGTGTCTTCGATCACCTGGCGCACCTCATCGACCATGGCTTGCAGCTTGTCGGCATGCAAGTGGCGCAGATCGATGGTCATGTGCACCTGACCGGGAATCACATTGCGCGAGCCCGGGTGCAGGGTCAGGCAACCGACGGTACCGCAGGCGTGAGGCTGTTGCGCATGGGCGATGCGGTTCACCGCGCTGACCACCTGCGCGGCGCCGACCAGGGCATCCTTGCGCAGGTGCATCGGCGTCGGCCCGGCATGGGCCTCCACCCCGGTCAGAGTCAGGTCGAACCACTTCTGCCCGAGGCAGCCCATGACCACGCCGATGGTGGTCTCACGGTCTTCCAGAACCGGGCCTTGTTCGATATGTGCCTCGAAATACGCACCCACCGGATGGCCGAGCACCGCCCGCGAACCGGCATAGCCGATGCGCTGCAACTCGCTGCCCACCGACAGCCCCTGTTCATCCTGTTTACGCAGGGTGTCTTCGAGATCGAACTTACCGGCGAACACCCCCGAGCCCATCATGCACGGCGGGAATCGTGAGCCTTCTTCGTTGGTCCAGACCACCACCTCGATCGGCGCCTCGGTCTGCACGCCGAGGTCATTGAGGGTACGGATCACCTCGAGCCCGGCCATCACCCCGTAGCAGCCATCGAACTTGCCGCCCGTGGGCTGGGTGTCGATATGGCTACCGGTCATGACTGGCGCGCGCTCGGGGTTTCGTCCGGCACGGCGGGCGAAAATATTGCCGATGCCGTCGATGCTGACGCTGCAACCGGCCTCTTCGCACCAGCGCACGAACAGGTCACGGGCCTGCCGGTCAAGGTCGGTAAGGGCCAGGCGACAGACGCCGCCCTTGGCGGTGGCACCTAGCTGCGCAAGCTCCATCAGCGATTGCCAGAGACGTTCGCGGTTGATCAGCGGGGTGCTGTTTTGAAACTGGGGTGCAGACACTATCGGGTGGTTCATTGCATCTCTCCCGTCAGGCGCTCAGGGCCAGGTAGCGGTTCTTGATGGTCGGGTCGGCGCGGAAGTCAGCGGCGCTGCCTTCGTACACCACACGGCCCTGTTCGAGGACGTAATGGCGGTCGGCGAGCTTGTCGCAGACCATCAGGTTCTGTTCCACCAGCAGCACCGGCAGCCCGTCGTCCTTGATCTTGCGCAGGATCTTCACCAGTTCATCGACGATCACGGGTGCCAGGCCTTCGGTGGGTTCATCGAGGATCAGCAGCTTCGGGTCATTGAGCAGCGCGCGGGCGATGGCCAGCATCTGTTGTTCGCCGCCGGACAGCGCGTGGCCGGCGTTTTTGCGCCGTTCCTTGAGGCGCGGAAACATGGCGTAGACATCTTCCAGCTGCCAGCGGCTGTTCTTGCGCTGGGCAATACGCAGGTTCTCCTCGACGCTGAGCAAACGGAAGATGCCGCGATGTTCCGGTACCAGCGCCAGGCCCTGACGGGCGATCTCGAAGATCTTCTGGCCGACCAGCTCCTGACCATTGAAACGGATCTGGCCCTGACGCGGGCAAATGATCCCCAGGATGCTGCGCAGGGTCGTGGTCTTGCCCGCACCGTTGCGTCCCAGCAGGGTCACCAGTTCACCGGCGTTGACCTGCAGCGAGACGCCTTCGAGGACGTGGCTCTTGTCGTAGTAGGAATGGATATTCTCGACGGTCAGCATCAGGCGGCTTCTCCCAAATAGGCGATGCGTACGCGCTCGTCGGCGCGGACGAATTCCGGTGTGCCCTCGACCAGGATTTGGCCGTGGCTCATGACGGTGATGCGGTGACTGATGGACATGACGATGCTCATGTTGTGTTCGATCAGCAGCACGGTGTGATCGCGGCCCAGGTCGCTGATCAGTTGAGTCATGATCGGAATGTCGTCGATGCCCATGCCCGAAGTGGGCTCATCGAGCATCAGCAGCTTCGGTTTGGAACAGATCGACATGCCGACTTCCAGCACCCGCTGCTGGCCGTGGGACAGTTCGCCGGCGAGGGTGTCGGCGCGTGTCGTCAGCTGCAGGCGTTCGAGGACCTGATCGGCCATCTCCAGGTGTTCGCGGCGGCTGTCGACGTGACGCCAGAAATTCAGCGCCGCCAGGCCATCGCGGCCCTGGGCGGCCAGGCGCAGGTTTTCCCGCACGCTGAGGTTCTGGAACAGGCTGGTCAGCTGGAACGAACGGGCCATGCCCAGGCCGACCCGGCCGTGAGTCGGTTTCTTGATGATGTTTTTGCCGTTGAACAGGATGGCCCCGGCGGTGGCCTGGCGCTCACCGGTCAGGCAGTGGAACAGGCTGGTTTTGCCGGCGCCGTTGGGGCCGATGATGGTGTGGATGGTGCCGGCCTCGACCTTCAGGTTGACGCCGTTGACCGCGTGGAAGGCGCCGTAGGCCAGTTCAAGGTCGCGGGTTTCCAGCAGGTACTGTGCAGGGCTGTTCATGACAGTTTCTCCTTGGCCGGCACGGCCGTCTTGCGCTGACCCTTGAGGCGTTCAACCAGACTCGACAGTCCGCCCCATAATCCGCCGCGCATGAACACCACCACCAGAATCAGGATGATCCCCAGGAGCATCAGCCAGCGTGGCCAGAGATCGGAGAGGAACTCGCCGAGCAGCACAATGGAACCGGCGCCCAGCAAGGAACCGAACAGCGAGCCGGTGCCGCCGACGATGGTCATGATCAGGATGTTTTCCGACATCGCCAGGTCGATGTTCGACAGCGGTACGAAATGCAGGAGCATGGCGTATAGCGCCCCGGCGATCCCGGTCACCGCGCCGGACAGCATGAACACCAGGATCTTGAAATGCCGGGTGTCGTAGCCGATGGCGGCGGCGCGGGTTTCGTTCTCGCGGATCGCCATCAGCGTGCTGCCGAATGGCGAGGCGATCACCCGACGGGCGCCGATGAAGATCAACAGGAACAACACCGCGACGAACGCGTAGAAGTAACGGGCGTCGCTCAGCGATAGCAGCACGGTGTCGCCGATGCGGATTTCCGGGCGTGGCACGCTGAGCAGGCCGTTGTCGCCGCCGGTCCAGTCGCTCAGGGTGTAGGCGATGAAGTAAGCCATCTGACTGAACGCCAGGGTCAGCATCACGAAATAGATACCCGTGCGACGAATCGCCAGGGCGCCTACCAGTAACGCCAGCACCGCGCCGGCCAGTGCGGCACCGAGCAGGGCGCTTATCAACCCCAGTTGCAGGTGGATCATCAACAACGCGGCGCAGTAGGCACCCGCACCGAAGAAGATGCCTTGGCCGAATGAGAGCAGCCCGGTGTAACCCAGCAGCAGGTTACAGGCCAGCGCCGCCAGGGCGAAGATCAGGATTTCTGTGGCCAGGGTCGCCGATGGCAACACCAGCGGCAGGCCGATCAGCACCGCAATCACCAACAGCAGCATGGAGCGCGACTGAGTCTTGGCAAAGGGCAGGGGATTTTTTTCGCTCATGCTCATGCTCATGCTCTCCCGAACAGGCCGTAGGGACGGACCAGAATCACCGCCGCCATGGCGCCGTAAATCATCAGGCTGGCGCCCTGGGGCCAGATAGTG
>DQGF01000565.1:0-348 GCA_003525045.1 Pseudomonas sp.
TCGCCCCGGCCGTATCGCCCGTCGTCCCGCCCAACCGCCGCAGCATCCCCTGCCGCAACCAGACAAACACCAACGCTGCCAGCACAACGGCCCATACCCCACTGAGACCAGCGACCAGCAAACAGACCAACCCACTGACCGCCAACACCTGCTTGCCGACCAGACGCGGCAAATGATCAGCCAGCGCCTGCCCCAAACCACCGGGACGCACATAAGGCGTGGTCAGGAACAACCCCAGCATCGCGCTACGTGCAATCAATGGAACAATGATCAGCACAACGCTGTGTGGCTGCTCGATCAAGGCCAGCAACGCGGTGAATTTGAGCAGCAGCACCAACACCAGCGTCA
>DQGF01000565.1:641-7268 GCA_003525045.1 Pseudomonas sp.
ACACCAGCGTCACGACCGCGATCGGCCCGCTGCGGGGATCCTTCATGATCGTCAGCGTGCGCTCACGGTCGCCAAAGCCGCCGAGCCAGGCGTCGGCACTATCGGCCAGACCGTCGAGGTGCAACGCACCACTGAGCAACACCCACACCGTCAGCAATAGCGCCGCGTGCAGCAACAACGGCGTGCCGAGCAACAACCCGTTCAGCGTCCACAGGATCACGCCGAACAGCAAACCGACCAGCGGATAAAACAGCAGCGATCGACCGAGCTCCCTAGGCGCCGGCATGCCTGGCAGACGAATCGGTAGACTGCTGAGGAATTGCAGGGCGATCCAGAACGGCAGCATGCTCAGCTCGCTTCCATGAACAAGCCGCCGGACTCGACCGCCAGCGAGAACATCGCGCCATGACCGACTTCGACGTTGAGCAGCTGTTCACGCGGCAAACCACGGGCCTGAGCGAGCAATAAACGCATGACCCCGCCATGACTGATCAGCAACACTCGTTCGCCCGCATAGGCCAGGTGCAACCGGTCGACCGCCGCCAGCACCCGCGCCGAAAAATCCACCACCCGCTCGCCGGCAGGCGGCGTGAACGCATAGGGATCGGCCCAGAACAAGCCCAATGCCTCGGCATCGGTTTCCATCAACGCTGCGGCGCTCTGTCCTTCCCAAGCGCCGAAGTGCAGTTCTTGCAGGTCTTTGTCGAGTTGCACCGGCAGACCCAGTTGCGCGCCAAGCGCTTGTGCAAATCGGGCACAACGCTGCAACGGCGAACTGATCAAACGATCCCAGGGCCCCCGCTCGACCACCGCCGCACGCATCTGCTCCCAGCCTTTTTCGGTCAACGCATCATCGAGGCTGCCGCGCAGGCCACCGCCGAGTTCGGTTTCGCCGTGGCGCAATAGATCGAGATGCAGCGTCATGCCGGACGATCCGCCACCGCGGCTTCGGCGAAGGTCGCCATTTGCCCATGAAGGTCGCAAGCCAGCCGCAGCAACGGCACGGCCAACGCGGCGCCACTGCCCTCGCCCAGACGCAGCCCGAGATCCAACAGGGGCTCGGCGTTCAGGGCTTCCAACACATGGCGATGACCCGGCTCGGCGCCGCGGTGCCCAAACAACAGCCACTGCCGGCATTCTGGATTCAAACGCACGGCCACCAACGCCGCGACGCTGCAGATGAAACCGTCCACCAGCACCGCGACGCCTTCCTGGGCGCAGGCCAGATACGCGCCGACCAGTGCCGCGATTTCAAAACCGCCAAGGTTGAACAGGGTGTGCAGTGCGTCGCCACGCTGAGCTTCGTGCAATACCAACGCGCGTTCGATGACCCGCGCCTTGTGGCTGACGCCCGCCGCGTCGAGTCCGGTGCCCGGCCCGGCCAGATGCGCTACCGGGCAATCCAGCAATGCACAGGCCAGTGCGCTGGCCGCAGTGGTGTTGCCGATGCCCATCTCGCCACCGATGAACAACTGACTGCCCGTCTCGACAGCACGTAGCACGCTGTCGCGACCGGCCTGCAGAGCGAGTTCGCCCTGGGCCTGAGTCATGGCCGGACCTTCGACCAAATTGGCGGTGCCCGGGCCGAGGTTGAGGTGTCGTACGCCCGGCAGATTCAACGCCGGCGGCACGGTGCCGAGATCGACCACTTCCAGGGACGCCCCCAGTTGCCGCGCCAATACGCTGATCGCCGCACCACCGTTGACGAAGTTGTGCAGCATCTGCCCGGTGACTTCCTGGGGAAACGCCGACACCCCCTCGGCGACCACGCCATGGTCACCGGCAAAAATAGCGATCCACAGCTGATCCAGACTCGGCTTTACCCGTCCCTGCAACCCGGCCAGTTGCACCGCCACCGATTCGAGACGACCGAGGGAGCCGGCAGGTTTGGTCAGCTGCTGTTGACGCCTCTCGGCCTGTTCGACCGCTTGCGCATCGATCGGCTTGCACGGGTTCAGCCACCAGGATTGAGTCATAACGCAGTTCCTTTCAAAGTCAGGGGCAGGCCGGCGACGGTCAGGACGACGCGCTGACAGCGTTCGGCCAACGCTTGATGCAGCCAGCCGGCTTCATCGACATAACGACGGGTCAATTCACCCAGCGGCACGACGCCCATTCCGGTCTCGTTACTGACAAAAATGATTTCGCCCGGTAGCGAACCCAGGCAATCGAGCAGAGCTTCGCGTTCGGCGACCAGGCGCTCGGTATTTTCGAGCATCAGCAGGTTGGTCAGCCACAGGGTCAGGCAGTCCACCAGCAGGCAACGATCAACGCTGGCGGTTTCGCGCAGGACGCGGGCGAGTTCAATCGGTTCTTCGATCAACGACCATTCGGCCGGGCGACGGGCGCGGTGATGGGCCACCCGTTCGTTCATTTCACCGTCCAGGGGTTGGCTGGTGGCGATGTAGGTCACTGCCAGGCCACTGCCGGCTGCGAGTTTTTCGGCCAGGCGACTTTTGCCGGAGCGGGCGCCGCCGAGGATCAGTTGCAGCATGGTTCATTCCTTCAAATGTGCGGTGTGGTGACGGGCCTCTTCGCGGGCAAGCCTCGCTCCTACGGGGTGTGGGGTGGTCACAGAATTTGCGAACGCTCCACACCCTGTAGGAGCGAGGCTTGCCCGCGAAGGGGCCGGCACAGGCACCTCAAAACCCGCAGAGTTCACGCAATAATTGGGTATCCAGATGCTTCTCCACCAGATCCGCCAGCCGCTCGATATCCCGCTCACGCAACCCGTGATAATCCACTTCCTGCACCTCCTGCAAACCCGCCCAACGCAACAACGCACTGCACGCCGCCGGTGATTCGAACAGGCCATGCAGATAGGTGCCGAAAATCTGTCCATCAACACTTTGCGCACCATCACAACGACCGTCATCCAACTGCACGGCAGCGTTTTCCAGCGCCGGCCCGGTGGTTACCCCGGCATGAATTTCATAGCCAGTAACCTGCGCATCTTCCAGCGCCAGACGCCCGCGGACATTGCGCAACTGCTTCTGTTCTTCAAGCTGCGTTTCGAACGCCAGCCAACCCAACCCGGCGCTCGAACCCGGCGCGCCTTCGAGGCCCAGCGGGTCATGCACCTGTTCACCGAGCATCTGCAGACCGCCACAGATGCCGAGCACTTTTCCGCCATAGCGCAGATGACGATTGATGGCGGTGTCCCAGCCATTGGCCCGCAGATATGCGAGGTCGCTGCGCACGCTTTTCGAGCCGGGGAGAATGATCAGGTCGGCCGGCGTAATGGCCTGGCCGGGGCCGATGAATTGCAGGTCCACTTGCGGATGCAAGCGCAGTGGATCGAAATCGGTGTGGTTGCTGATGCGCGGCAGCACCGGCACCAGTACTTTCAGCACCTGGTCAGCCTTGTCGGTCTGGCGCTGATCGATGCCGTCCTCAGCCTCCAGGTGCAGGTCCATCACATAAGGCAACACGCCGATCACCGGTTTGCCGGTGCGCGCCTCGAGCCAATCCAGCCCCGGTTGCAGTAAAGCGATGTCGCCGCGGAAACGGTTGATGATGAAACCTTTGACCCGCGCCTGCTCACTCGGCGACAGCAAATCCAGCGTGCCCACCAAATGCGCGAAAACCCCGCCGCGATTGATGTCGGCAATCAGCACCACGGGGCAGTCCACCGCCTCGGCGAACCCCATGTTGGCAATGTCGCCAGCGCGCAGATTGATCTCGGCCGGTGAGCCTGCACCTTCGACCATGACCACCGGATAGGCCGCACTCAGGCGTTCATGGGAGGCCAGCACCGCTTGCATGGCGATGGCTTTGTAGTCGTGGTAGGCAACCGCATTCATGCTCGTGACGGCGCGACCGTGAATGATCACCTGGGCGCCGGTATCGCTGTTCGGTTTGAGCAGCACCGGGTTCATGTCGGTGTGCGGTTCAAGGTTAGCCGCTTGGGCCTGCACCGCTTGCGCGCGACCGATCTCGCCGCCGTCGGCGGTGACGGCGCTGTTGAGCGCCATGTTCTGCGGCTTGAACGGCACGACGCTTACACCATGCCGGGTGACCCAGCGACAAAGCGCCGTCACCAGCGTGCTTTTACCGGCGTCCGATGTAGTGCCTTGCACCATCAACGTGGTCATTGGGTTTCCTTGGCATAGGCTTCGAACGCTTGCGCGAGACGTGTCCAGTCGGCTTCATCGGCCGGCAAGCCAAATCGCAGGCTGCTGTTGTGCGCGAACAAGCGCAGCAGAATGCCGCGCCGGGCCATGAATTCGTGCAGTGCTTCGGCGCACTCGGTGATCAGCCATTGAAACAGGGCGCAACCTCCGTGAGGTTCGAAACCGTGCTGTGCCAGCAGCCGCGCCAGTCGCTCGCTGGCCGCTTCGGTGCGCTGCCGTTGGCGGGCGTGCCCTTCGGTGTCCAGCAGGCAGGCCTGCCCCACTATCCGGGTCGGTCCGCTGACCACCCACGGCCCCACTTGCTCGGCCAGTAACTTGAGCATCTTGCGCTCGGCCAACACAAACCCCAGCCGCACGCCGGCCAGACCAAAAAACTTGCCGAAGGAGCGCAGTACGATCAACCCGACCTGGCCGGCAAACGGCGCCAGGCTCAGCTGCGGCGTGTTGTCCATGAACGCCTCGTCCACCACCAGCCAGCCACCGCGCCGGGCCAGTTTCGCATGCCAGTCGAGCAGGCGACTCGGCGTCAGGCTCAGGCCGGTGGGATTGTTCGGGTTGACCACCACCAGCACGTCGAGGTTGTCGAGAAAGAAGTCGACTTCCTGCTCCAGCACTTCACGCACGATGTAGCCGCTGCGGCGCCAGGCTTCGGCGTGCTCGGCGTAACAGGGCGACAACACGCCGACCTTGCCGGCGCGACGCAAACGCGGCAACAGCTGGATCGCCATTTGCGAACCGGCCACGGGCAGCACCTGTACGGCGCCGTAGTAGTCGCAGGCCGCCTGCTCCAGACCGTCATCGGCTTCGGGCAACCGCGCCCAGGCGCGCAAGGGAATGTCCGGGACGGGAAACGGCCAGGGCGCGAGGCCGCTGGACAGGTCGAGCCAATCGGCTTCGGCGATGTCGTATGCGAGCGCCGCCTTGCGCAATCGACCACCGTGCTCAAGCATAGAATTCAGCCCCCACGCAGAGGATCAGCAACCATAACCATACCCCGCGCTGGACCAATTGCCAGCCACGGTCGATGGAGTCGGCATCCGCCGGCAGGCCTTCGCCCAATGGCGGACGCTGATGCAGTTCACCGTGATAAATCGCCGCCCCGCCCAGCTCGACGCCGAGCGCACCGGCACCGGCGGCCATCACCGGCCCGGCATTCGGACTGTCCCAGGTCGGGCCCTGGCTGCGCCAGCATTTCAACGCCAGGCGGGTCTTGCCCAGCAGCACATAGGTCAACGCCACCAGACGTGCGGGAATGTAGTTGAGTACATCGTCGATCTTCGCCGCGGCCCAGCCGAAACGTTCGAAGCGGTCGTTACGGTAACCCCACATCGCATCGAGGGTGTTGCTCAGGCGATAGAGCACCACACCGGGCGCCCCCGCCACGGCGAACCAGAACAGCGCGGCAAATACCGCATCGCTGCCGTTCTCCAGCACCGATTCGGTGGCGGCGCGGGCGACTTCGGTCTTATCCAGTTCGCTGGTCTGACGGCTGACCAGATAGCCGACACGTATGCGCGCTTCTTCCAGATCATCGCGGCGCAGGGCCTTGGCCACTGGCTCGACGTGTTCGCCGAGGCTGCGCAGGCCGAGGGCGCAATAGAGCGCGAGGATTTCGACGATCCAGCCAACATAAGGTGCCCAGGAAAACGCCGTGGCCAGCAAGGTCAGCGGCACTACCGCGATCACCCAGGCGGTGACGCCGTGACTGCGCCAGCCGCGACCTTCACCGTTGAAACGTTGCTCGATGCGGTCGGCGAAACGACCGAACGCCACCAGCGGATGCCAGCGCTTGGGTTCACCCAGTAGCGCATCCAGCGCCACTGCGGCGACACTCAACAACGCCACACTCATTGACTTACTCCCCAATAATTTTCATATAGCATTTCGCTCAGCGGACGCGCCTGCGCCCAGCCTTCAAGGACTAGCATCGGTGCTGGATAGAATTCCTTGACCGGGCCCAGGCACAGCACGGCCAACGGCTTGGCGCCGACGGGCATTTCCAGCAAGTCGGCCAGGGCTTGCGGCTCGAACAAAGAGACCCAGCCCATGCCCAGTCCTTCGGCACGGGACGCCAGCCACAGGTTCTGGATCGCGCAGGACAACGAGGCCATGTCCATTTCCGGCAAGGTGCGGCGGCCGAAGATATGCCGCTCGCGATCGTCCATCAGCGCGGCGACCAGCACTTCGGCGCAGTCGTTGATGCCTTCGACCTTGAGCTTCATGAATTCGTCGCTGCGCTCGCCGAGGGCTTCGGCGGTGCGGATGCGTTCTTCTTCCACCAGCGCCTGGATGTTGCCGCGCAGAGCGCGGTCGCTGATGCGGATGAAGCGCCAGGGCTGCATCAGGCCTACGCTTGGGGCCTGGTGGGCGGCTTCGAGCAGGCGCCGCAGTAATTCGGGCGCAACGGTGCCGCCGATGAAGTGGCGCATGTCGCGGCGTTCGGCGATGGCTCGGTAGACCGCGTCGCGTTCGGCCTGGCTGAATGCGTTGTCAG
>DQGF01000565.1:7564-7686 GCA_003525045.1 Pseudomonas sp.
GGCTGAATGCGTTGTCAGTCATGGCCTCTTCGCGAGCAAGCCCGCTCCCACATTTGGAAGTGTGTTGCCTGAAGAAACGCGGTCCCCTGTGGGAGCGAGCCTGCTCGCGAAGGCGGCCTCAA
>DQGF01000107.1:0-196 GCA_003525045.1 Pseudomonas sp.
CTTCGGTCTCGCCGGGGAAGCCCTCGAGCGGCGCATGAATCACCAGTCGATAACCGCTGCCATCCTCCAGGCGCTGCTGGGTGAACGGCACCACCAGCGCCTTGCCCAGCCGTGCAAATTTGCTGGTGGCGGTGACGGTCGCGGCCTGAATGCCGAACAGCGGCACGAAGATACTTTGCTTGGCACCGTAGTCCTG
>DQGF01000107.1:539-938 GCA_003525045.1 Pseudomonas sp.
CGCAGCAGTTTAAGCATGCCGCGCACATCGTCGCGCTCCACCGCCAGCGAATCAAGGTTGTGCCGCTCGCGTCCGAGGCGCTGGACGTAGTCGAACAACGGATTTTTGTGCTCGCGGTACATGCCATCGATGGTGTGCTGCTGGCCAAGCAGGGCCGCGCCAATTTCCAGCGTGGTGAAATGCACGGCCATCAGGATCACGCCCTTGCCTTCGCGTTGGGCCTTTTGCAAATGCTCCAAGCCTTCGACATGGGCCAGTTTCGCCAGGCGCTCGCGCGACCACCACCAGCTCATCGCCATCTCGAAAAACGCGATGCCGGTGGAGGCAAAGTTTTCCTTGAGCAGCCGCTTGCGCTCGGCAGGGGATTTTTCAGGGAAACACAGTTCAAGATTGCGTTTG
>DQGF01000107.1:1205-1820 GCA_003525045.1 Pseudomonas sp.
GGCGCTTGCGCTCCGCCGCGGATTTTTCAGGGAAGCACAGTTCAAGATTGCGTTTGGCAATGCGCCGTCGGTCGCCCGCCACTCGATACATCAATGCGCCCAGAGCGCGACCGATAGACAGCAATGCCGGATACGGCAACTGGACAATCAGCCACAACACCCCCAAGCCACACCACAGCGGCCAGAAACGCGGTGAAAGAAATGCTGTTCGAAAACGCGGGCGATCCATTAAAGCTTCCGTCAAGACAATGGCCGCGCATTCTACATCGTTCGACCCGGCTTGCGGCCCGCGGGCGTTCTCGTTATAAGTCTCGGCACTTTTAGTGACAAGCCGTTGTATGCCGACATGAGCCAAACCGACCCGCTAGACCAAGATCCCGTGTTCCAGTTGAAGGGCAGCATGCTGGCCATTACGGTGCTGGAACTGGCCCGTAACGACCTCGAGAACCTCGATCGGCAACTGGCCGCCAAGGTTGCCCAGGCGCCTAACTTCTTCAGTAACGCGCCGTTGGTGCTGGCCCTGGACAAACTGCCGGCCCACGAAGGCGCCGTCGATCTGCCAGGGCTGATGCGCATTTGCCGCCAGCACGGCCTGCGCACCCTGGCGATCCGTGC
>DQGF01000107.1:2122-4750 GCA_003525045.1 Pseudomonas sp.
GTGCCAGCCGCATCGAAGACATCGCTGCCGCCATCGCGGTCGACCTGCCGGTGCTGCCACCGTCCGGCGCCCGGGAACGTGCGCTGGACCCGCACGAAGGCGAGGTGAAGAAAAAACCGGAGAAACCGCCGGAGCCGACGATCAAGCCGACGAAGATCATCACGTCGCCGGTACGCGGTGGCCAGCAGATTTATGCCCAGGGTTGCGATCTGGTGGTGGTCTCGTCGGTCAGCCCGGGGGCGGAACTTCTCGCCGATGGGAACATCCATGTATACGGCCCGATGCGCGGTCGCGTGCTGGCCGGGGTCAAAGGCGACACGAAAGCCAGGATTTTCTGTCAGCAAATGAGCGCTGAACTGGTTTCCATCGCCGGCCACTACAAGGTTTCGGAGGATCTGCGGCGCGACCCTTTGTGGGGTTCGGGCGTGCAGGTCAGCCTGTCGGGCGATGTGTTGAACATCATTCGGCTTTAACGGATACTGCCGCATTTTCCAAGCATCTCTAAAACGTAGCGAAAACGGCTCAAACGAAGTAGGAAAAAGGCCACAAGCAGTGTTTACCGAAGTAAATACCGTTCCAGGCCGGATTCCAGCCAAGGCTGTCCGACTGCAGTAGTTTTTCGAGAGATGTTTTTCAGGGGCTAAAAAGTCCTTTTTCCTTAGGGGTGAAACACCTTGGCCAAGATTCTCGTGGTTACATCCGGCAAGGGTGGTGTGGGTAAGACCACCACCAGCGCCGCTATCGGTACCGGCCTCGCTCTGCGTGGTCACAAAACAGTCATCGTCGACTTCGACGTCGGCTTGCGTAACCTCGACCTGATCATGGGTTGCGAACGCCGCGTGGTGTATGACTTCGTCAATGTGGTGAACGGCGAAGCCAACCTGCAGCAGGCACTGATCAAAGACAAGCGCCTGGAAAACCTCTACGTACTGGCCGCCAGTCAGACCCGCGACAAAGACGCGCTGACTGTCGACGGCGTGGAAAAAGTCCTGATGGCGCTGAAGCAAGACTTCGAATTCGTCGTCTGCGACTCCCCGGCCGGTATTGAGAAAGGCGCTCACCTGGCCATGTATTTCGCTGATGAAGCGATTATCGTGACCAACCCGGAAGTGTCCTCGGTACGTGACTCGGACCGCATGCTCGGCCTGTTGGCCAGCAAGTCGCGCCGCGCTGAAAAGGGCGAAGATCCGATCAAGGAACACTTGCTGCTGACCCGTTACAACCCACAACGGGTCAGTGACGGCGAAATGCTCGGCGTCGAAGACGTCAAGGAAATCCTGGCGGTCACCCTGCTGGGTGTCATTCCGGAATCCCAGGCGGTACTCAAGGCTTCCAACTCGGGTGTGCCGGTGATTCTCGACGACCAGAGCGACGCCGGCCAGGCGTACAGCGATGCGGTCGATCGTCTGCTGGGCAAAACCGTGGAGCATCGGTTTCTCGATGTGACGAAGAAAGGATTCTTTGAGCGTCTGTTTGGAGGTCGGTAATGAACATTTTTGACTTCTTTCGTGCTAACAAGAAGCCAAGTACCGCCTCGGTAGCGAAAGAGCGTCTACAGATTATCGTGGCGCATGAACGCGGCCAACGCAGTACGCCGGATTACTTGCCAGCCTTGCAGAAGGAACTGGTGGAAGTGATCCGCAAGTACGTCAATATCGGGTCCGATGACGTGCACGTGGCTCTGGAAAACCAGGGCAGCTGCTCGATTCTGGAACTCAATATCACCCTGCCTGACCGCTAGTCGATCAGCCAGGAGCCACGGCGGCTCAGGCCCTCCCGCATTCCGTAGGAGCGAAGCTTGCTCGCGAAGCAGGCAACTCGGTGTATCTCTGATAGACCGAGGTGATGCTTTCGCGAGCAAGCTTCGCTCCTACGGGGGTGTGGAGGCTTGAGCCGCCGTTGGTGTTTGTTACGAGGCTGTTTTAATGCCGCTGTCCAACATCCGCATCATCCATCAGGACGCCGCCGTATTGGTGGTGGATAAACCGACCCTGTTGCTCTCCGTCCCCGGCCGGGCTGACGACAACAAGGACTGCCTGATTACTCGCCTGCAAGAAAACGGCTACCCGGAAGCGCGAATCGTCCATCGACTGGATTGGGAAACCTCCGGCATCATTCTGTTGGCCCGTGATCCGGACACTCATCGCGAGCTGTCTCGGCAATTTCACGACCGCGAAACCGAAAAAGCCTACACCGCACTGTGCTGGGGCCAACCGGAACTCGACAGCGGCAGCATCGACTTGCCACTGCGTTACGACCCGCCGACCAAACCACGTCATGTGGTGGACCATGAATTCGGCAAACATGCGCTGACCTTCTGGCGCGTGCTGGAACGTTGCGGCGACTGGTGCCGGGTCGAACTGACACCGATCACCGGCCGCTCTCATCAGTTGCGCGTGCACATGCTTTCCATCGGCCATCCGCTGCTGGGCGACGGGCTCTACGCCCATGAACAGGCATTGGCTGCCTGGCCGCGACTGTGCCTGCACGCGAGCATGCTCAGTTTTACCCATCCCCAGACCGGTGAGCGCTTGCGCTTTGAGTGCCCGGCACCCTTCTAGGCACAAACGCTCTAACCCCTGTACGAATATCATGCCCAACACAAAGCCCTGTAGGAGCGAGGCTTGC
>DQGF01000489.1:0-212 GCA_003525045.1 Pseudomonas sp.
TTTAATAGCAGAAAACGGCGCAGCACCTGAAATGGGCTGCGCCGTTTTTGTTTTAAAAATCGAATTTTCAAAGCAACCGCGGGTTCCGGGTTGAGGGGCAGGTCGGCTCGTCGCATTTTTGTTTCTCGATGATGCCGATTCGCCTGCCGTCAGGGGTACATGGCCGATGCCTTCTATATATAGAAGGACGGGTGCAGAGCCCTGGCTTGATG
>DQGF01000489.1:512-3427 GCA_003525045.1 Pseudomonas sp.
AGCAGAGCCCTGGCTTGATGGACTGTATTTGCTAACAGGGCGAGGCATAACCGTTTGTCCCCGCCTATAAATTGCCTGCTGCTTTTTTACCCGTTTTCAGTAGGGTGACTTCTTGAGTTTGACCCACTAGAATGCATGCCCTTGATTCTGGGGTCGGAAACGGCCGGCTAACGTCTGTGCAACGAGGAATATCCATGCAAGTTTCTGTTGAAAATACTTCTGCTCTTGAGCGCCGCATGAGCATCACCGTGCCGGCTGAGCGCATCGAGACTCAGGTCAACAAGCGTCTGCAGCAGACTGCCCAAAAGGCCAAGATCGCTGGCTTCCGTCCAGGCAAAGTGCCAATGAGCGAAATCAAGCGTCGTTTCGGTGCTGATGCGCGTCAGGAAGCTGTAGGCGACGTGATCCAGTCTTCGTTCTACGAAGCGGTTGTCGAGCAAAAGCTGAACCCGGCCGGCGCGCCTTCGATCGAGCCAAAATCGATCGAAGCTGGCAAGGACCTGGAGTACGTCGCCGTATTCGAAGTGTTCCCTGAGTTCACCGTTGCCGGCTTCGAAGGTATCAATGTCGAGCGCCTGAGCGCTGACGTGGCTGATGCCGATCTGGACAAAATGCTGGAAGTGCTGCGCAAGCAGAACACCCGTTTCGAAGTGGCCGATCGGGCCGCTCAAACCGAAGACCAGCTGAACATCGATTTCGTCGGCAAGGTCGACGGTGAAGTGTTCGCAGGCGGTTCCGCCAAAGGTACTCAGCTGGTGCTGGGTTCCGGCCGCATGATCCCTGGCTTCGAAGACGGCCTGGTTGGCGCTAAAGCCGGCGAAGAGCGCGTTCTGAACCTGACCTTCCCAGAGGACTATCAGAACCTCGAGCTGGCTGGCAAAGCCGCTGAGTTCACCGTGACCGTGAACACTGTTTCCGAGCCAAAACTGCCAGAGCTGAACGAAGAGTTCTTCGCTCAATTCGGCATCAAGGAAACCGGCCTGGAAGGCTTCCGCACCGAAGTTCGCAAGAACATGGAGCGCGAACTGCGTCAGGCGATCAAATCCAAGGTCAAGAATCAGGTCATGGACGGTCTGCTCGAGACCAACCCGATCGAAGTGCCAAAGGCTCTGCTGTCCAACGAAGTCGACCGTCTGCGCGTGCAGGCTGTTCAACAGTTCGGCGGCAACATCAAGCCTGACCAGCTGCCGGCCGAGCTGTTCGAAGAACAAGCCAAGCGCCGCGTTGTCCTGGGCCTGATCGTGGCTGAAGTGGTCAAGCAGTTCGACCTCAAGCCTGACGAAGCCCGCGTTCGCGAAATGATCCAGGAAATGGCTTCGGCCTACCAGGAGCCTGAGCAGGTTGTGTCCTGGTACTACAAGAACGACCAGCAGCTGAACGAAGTCCGTTCGGTTGTGCTGGAAGAACAAGTTGTGGATACTGTTCTGCAGAAAGCTAGCGTGACCGATAAATCGGTCTCTTACGAAGAAGCGGTCAAGCCGGTAGAAGCTGCACAAGCCGACTGATTGATTTTGCGTTAGAAGTACACACCATAAGCCAGCTCTCGAGCTGGCTTATGCGTATTCAAGACAAAACTATTTGGGAGCGACTGCAGAACATGTTCCGTAATTCTTATATTCAGCAGAACTCTGATATCCAGGCCGCAGGCGGCCTGGTCCCGATGGTTGTTGAGCAGTCCGCTCGTGGCGAGCGCGCCTATGACATCTACTCGCGCCTTCTCAAGGAGCGAGTGATCTTTCTGGTTGGTCCGGTAGAGGACTACATGGCCAACCTGATCTGTGCGCAGCTGCTGTTCCTTGAAGCGGAAAACCCGGACAAGGACATCCATCTCTATATCAACTCCCCGGGCGGTTCGGTGACGGCGGGCATGTCGATCTATGACACCATGCAGTTCATCAAGCCAAACGTGTCGACCACCTGTATCGGTCAGGCGTGCAGCATGGGCGCGTTTCTTCTGACGGCCGGTGCCCCCGGCAAGCGTTACTGCCTGCCGAACTCGCGCGTGATGATTCACCAGCCACTGGGCGGTTTCCAGGGCCAGGCCTCGGATATCGAAATCCATGCCAAGGAAATTCTCTTCATTCGTGAGCGGCTCAACACGCTGATGGCCAAGCATAGCGGGCACACTCTTGAAGAAATCGAGCGCGATACCAACCGCGATAACTTCATGAGTGCAGAAGCCGCGCGTGATTACGGGTTGATCGATGAAGTGATCACCCAGCGCCCAGCTTAATAATAAGCAGCTCAAAATAGGGCTGGTCGGCTGGTCCGATCACCGGCGGGCTTGAAAAAGCCCGCAATAGCCTTCATCTTGTGTTGCAAGCCTATCGGATTTGGATCGAACGAATGACTGACACCCGCAACGGCGAGGACAACGGCAAGCTGCTCTATTGCTCCTTCTGTGGCAAAAGCCAGCATGAAGTGCGCAAATTGATTGCCGGCCCCTCGGTCTTTATTTGCGACGAGTGCGTCGACCTGTGCAACGACATCATCCGCGAGGAGGTGCAGGAAGCCCAGGCAGAGAGCAGCGCGCATAAATTGCCTTCGCCTAAAGAAATCAGCGGCATCCTTGATCAGTACGTGATTGGTCAGGAACGTGCGAAAAAGGTTCTGGCCGTAGCGGTGTACAACCACTACAAGCGCCTGAACCAGCGTGACAAGAAGAGTGACGATGTCGAACTCGGCAAAAGCAACATCTTGCTGATCGGCCCGACAGGCTCGGGTAAAACCCTGCTTGCCGAAACACTGGCCCGCTTGCTGAACGTTCCGTTCACCATCGCCGACGCAACGACCCTCACCGAGGCGGGTTACGTGGGTGAAGACGTCGAGAACATCATTCAGAAGCTGCTGCAGAAGTGCGATTACGACGTGGAAAAAGCCCAGATGGGCATTGTCTACATCGATGAGATCGACAA
>DQGF01000234.1 GCA_003525045.1 Pseudomonas sp.
TGCGATCTTTTGATCTCATCACGGGCCGCTACTGCGGCAGCGCCTACAAGGATGTACGCCGAACCAATGTAGGAGCTGCCGCAGGCTGCGATCTTTTGATCTCATCACAGGCCGCCACCGCGCCGATCACCAGGATTGCCGGGCTCTTCAATTCAAAGGCGCAGGCATCTTCCTCCATGGCCGTCAGATCGCTGCGACATTCCCGTTGGTGCGGCAGGGATGCGTTTTCAATCATCGCCACTGGCATATCCGCCGCCATTCCACCGGCCAGCAATTGCTCGCGGATCTCGCTCAGCTTCGCCACCCCCATGTAGATCACCAGCGTCGTGCCGCCCTGGGCCAGCGCTTGCCAGTTCAGGCTGCTGCCATCCTGGGTGTGGGCAGTGACCAGTGTCACGCCACGTGCAACGCCGCGCAGCGTCAACGGAATATCGCATTGCGTCGCACCGGCAAGCCCGGCAGTGATGCCATTGACCAGCTCCGCTTCGACTCCACGTTCCCGTAACCACTGCGCCTCTTCACCGCCCCGGCCAAAGATGCACGGATCGCCACCCTTGAGCCGCACCACGCATTTACCGTGACGGGCGTACCGCAGCATCAGGCGATGGATGAACGCCTGGGGCGTGGAGCGACAGCCGCCGCGCTTGCCGACGGGAATGATCCGCGCCTGGGGGCAATGCTCCAGCACCGCGGTATTGACCAGATCGTCGATCAGCACCACATCGGCTTCTCGCAGTGCCCGTACCGCCTTGAGGGTCAGCAATTCCGGGTCGCCAGGACCCGCACCCACCAGCCAGACTTTTGCGCTCATAGTGTTTTTCCTCACGAGACAACGGCGATCGGCTGCGCAGTGGCGGCCAGTAAACGCTTGATTTCCGGGACACAGGAGCCGCATTGCGTGCCGCAGCCCAATTCTTGTTTCAGACCCTGCAAGTCCAGGCCTCGACCGATGCCGGCACAGACTGCGCCTTGGCTGACGTTCATGCAGTTGCACAGGGTTTTGCTCCCGGAAGCCAACGCGTTGGCCTGTCCCGGTGGCGCGCTCAGGGGGGCGAGCAGCCAGCGTCGCAGTTGTTCGTCGGCGCGACCTTCGAGCCACAGGTTTTGCAGCCAGTGCTGGGCGAGGGTTTCGCCGGCCAGGCGAATCGCGGTGATTCGGCCGTTCTCGATCCTGACCCGTTTGCCGATGGAGCGCCGAGGATCGTCGTAGGCCAATACGGGGCCGTCGTTGAGGCCCAGGCATTGATCGATCTCACGCAACAGTTGCGGGTCTGGCGCGACGGCGCTGGCAGCGCGTATGAGCAGTGCCGGGCGTCCACGGCCGGCGATGCTTAGGCTGACGTAGGAAAATGCCTCACAGAGCGGTCGTAGCGTCTCAAAATGCTGCTGAACATTGCCCTCGATGAGGGCGAACAGCTGCCACGGCAGGTGCACAGGTTCAAGGCGCACGCCGCTGTGCTTGAGTTCCGGTTGTTTCGACAAGGGATCGAAAGCCGGTTGGGTGAGCGCATTCACGCCGCCCTTGAGGAACCGGTCGCCCCAATGCATCGGCAGAAACGCCTGGCCGGGCCGAACGCTGTCATCACTGTCGACGGGCACGATCACCGCGCCCCGGCGACTTTTCAGGCTGATCAGGTCTCCCGGTTGCAGGCGATGGCGGCGCAGTTCGTCCGGATGCAGGCTCAACACGGCTTCGCTGACGTGACCGAACAATTGAGCGGCGGTGCCGGTGCGGCTCATGCCGTGCCATTGGTCGCGTAGACGGCCGGTAATCAAGGTCAGCGGGAAACGCGCATCGCGTTGTTCTTTGGCAGCGCGATACGGATCGGCCACAAACTGCGCACGTCCGCTGGCGGTCGGGAAAATACCGTCCAGGTACAGACGCGCCGTGCCTTCACTGGCGCCCGCAGGGAAGGGCCATTGCTGTGGCCCGAGACGGTCGATCAGCTCATGGCTGATGCCGGACAAGTCCAGGTCGCGACCGCGAGTCAGCTGCTTGTATTCATCGAAAATCTGCGCCGGTGTGTCGAACGCAAACAGACTGGCTTGCCCGGGACGCAGATGTTTTTCCAGGCGTTGTGCGAAATCTACGGTGATCGCCCAGTCGGAACGGGTCTCGCCGGGTGCGACGATCGCCTGCCGGACGTGGGAAATACGGCGCTCGGAGTTGGTCACCGTGCCCTCTTTTTCACCCCAACTGGCGGCAGGCAGCAATAGGTCGGCGAACTCGGCGGTCTCGGTGGTGCGGAAGGCTTCCTGCAATACCACGAATGGACAAGCTTGCAGTGCCGCGCGCACGGCGGTCTGATCCGGCATTGATTGCGCGGGATTGGTACAGGCGATCCACAGCGCCTTGACCTTGCCGCTGCGCACCTGTTCGAACAGCTCGATGGCGGTCAGGCCGGTGGTGTCCGGGAGTTGCTCAACACCCCAATAAGACGCCACTTGCGCACGATGCTCGGCATTGCCGGCGTCGCGATGACCTGGCAGCAGGTTCGACAGGCTGCCGGTTTCCCGTCCGCCCATGGCATTGGGCTGACCGGTCAGGGAGAAAGGTCCTGCGCCGGGACGACCGATTTGCCCGGTGGCCAGGTGCAGATTGATCAGTGCGCTGTTCTTTGCGCTGCCGGCGGTGGACTGGTTCAACCCCATGCACCACAACGACAGGAAACTCGGCGAAGTACCGACCCATTCGGCACATTGCTGCAGTTGTTCGTGGCTGATCCCGCACAGCTGCGAAACCATTTGCGGCGTGTAATCGCGCACCAGGTTCTTCAACTCGGCCAAGCCTTGGGTGTGCGCCTTGATGAAATCGCGGTCGATCCAATCTTCCCACAGCAGCAGGTGCAAAATCCCATGGAACAACGCAACGTCCGTACCCGGAAGAATCGCCAAGTGCAGGTCAGCCAGGTCGCAGGTGTCGGTACGACGCGGGTCGATGACGATGACTTTCATCTGCGGCCGGCGGGATTTGGCTTCTTCCAGGCGACGAAACAGCACCGGATGCGCGTAGGCCATGTTACTGCCGACGATCATCACGCAGTCGCTCAATTCCAGGTCTTCGTAGCTGCATGGCGGAGCGTCGGCACCGAGGCTGCGCTTGTAGCCCACCACCGCTGAAGACATGCATAACCGTGAATTGCTATCGATGTTGTTGGTGCCTACCAGCGCTCGCGCCAGTTTGTTGAAACTGTAGTAATCCTCGGTCAGCAATTGCCCGGATATGTAGAACGCCACGCTGTCAGGGCCGTGTTCGGCAATGGTTTCGGCGAAGACGCTGGCGGCGTGATCGAGGGCGGTGTCCCAATCGGTGCGGCTGCGGGCCAGGCCTTTACCGAGGCGCAGTTCGGGGTACAACGCCCGAGCGGCCAGGTCGCCGGTCAGGTGCAGGGTCGAGCCCTTGCTGCACAATTTGCCGAAGTTGGCCGGGTGGGCCGGGTCGCCGCTGACGCCGAGGATGCGCTCGCCGTCATGCTCGATCAGCACGCCGCAGCCGACCCCGCAGTAACAGCACGTGGAGGCGGTGATCTGCTGGTTCATTCGCTTGCTTCCCGCAGGGCCAGCAGCACCCGGCCATTTTCGACCCGTGCCGAATGGTGGTGAGCGCAACCGATATCCGGCGCCTGGGCTTCGCCGGTTTGCAGATCGATCTGCCAGTTGTGCAGCGGGCAGGCGACGCGTTTGCCATAGATCAAGCCTTGAGACAGAGGGCCGCCCTTGTGCGGACAGCGGTCGTCGAGGGCGAACACTTCATCATCGCTGGTACGAAAAATCGCGATGTCGCCTTTCGGCCCGGCGAGGATCCGCGAGCCCAGGGCATTGATCTCTTCCAGTGCGCAAATATCCAGCCAGGTCATGCCAGCACCTCCAGGTTCTTCACGGGGATGACGTCGAACTCTTTCTTCAGCAGCGGCTGTTCCAGGCGTTCCTTCCACGGATCCTGTTCGAACGACAGGGAGAATTGCAGGCGCGCATTGAGGGCCTTGCGCCGCTGCGGGTCTTCCAGCACGGCTTTCTTGATGTGTTCCATGCCGACCCGTTGCAGGTAATGCACGGTGCGTTCGAGGTAGAAGGCTTCTTCGCGATAGAGCTGCAGGAAGGCGCCGTTGTATTCGCGCACTTCTTCGGCGGTCTTGAGCTTGACGAAGAACTCGGCGACTTCGGTTTTGATCCCGCCGTTGCCACCGATGTACATTTCCCAGCCGGAATCCACGCCGATAATTCCGACGTCCTTGATGCCTGCTTCCGAGCAATTGCGTGGGCAACCGGAGACAGCCAGCTTCACCTTGTGCGGTGACCACATGTTGAACAGGTCATGCTCCAGCTCGATGCCCAGTTGCGTGGAGTTCTGCGTGCCGAAGCGGCAGAACTCGCTCCCGACGCAGGTTTTCACGGTGCGGATGGATTTGCCATAGGCGTGGCCGGACGGCATGTCGAGGTCCTTCCAGACCCCCGGCAAGTCGTGCTTTTTGATTCCCAGCAAGTCGATGCGCTGGCCGCCGGTGACCTTGACGGTCGG
>DQGF01000124.1 GCA_003525045.1 Pseudomonas sp.
TAGCCTTGAAACCGGCGCGCTTGGCCAGCAGCGCGTGGTTGGCGTTGATCGCGCCGACCACTTGCAGCGGATGTTCGTTGGCGACCGCATCGCGGAAACGCTGGCCTGGAGTGCTCTTGTTGGAACTCATGACTCACCTCGTTCAGTGGCTGTCGGGTTAGCGCCGTCCTGGTAGTGACGGGCGATATTGCGTTTGGAGGCGCCGATGTGGCGACGCATCAACAACTCGGCCAGCTCACCGTCACGGTCGGCGATGGCGTCGAGAATTCTGTGGTGCTCGGCAAAAGCCTGACGCGGGCGATTCGGCGTGGTGGAAAACTGGATGCGGTACATGCGCACCAATTGATAAAGCTCGCCGCAGAGCATCTGGGTCAGGGTGCGATTACCGCTGCCCTGGATAATCCGGTAATGGAAGTCGAAGTCGCCCTCCTGCTGGTAGTAGCCTCGGCCGGCCTGAAACGCCTCATCACGCTCGTGGGTTTCGAGGACCCGGCGCAGCTCGTCGATTTCTTCCAGAGTCATGCGTTCGGCCGCCAAACGGCAGGCCATGCCTTCGAGGGACTCGCGGATTTCATAGAGCTCAAGCAGCTCGGCATGACTCAACGACACCACCCGCGCGCCGACGTGCGGTACGCGCACCAGCAGGCGCTGGCCTTCCAGGCGGTGGATCGCCTCACGCAACGGCCCGCGACTGATGCCGTAGGTGCGCGCCAGCTCCGGCTCGGAGATCTTGCTGCCCGGGGCGATTTCACCCTTGACGATGGCCGCCTGAATGCGTCGGAAGACGTTCTCGGAAAGTGTTTCCGAATCGTCCTGCGCAATGACCGGCGGATCGAGTTGATCCAGCATATTGTCGACACCTTGAAAGCCAATGCCGCAAAAACTAACGAATATAGGCCTCGCAGTCAAAGGATAAATAGGAATTGTCGACAATCGTCTAATAACCGCCTGCTCATTTACGAAGCAGCCCCTCTGTTTATAGCCACCCGCCGGCGCTGGCGCCATAAAACCACCGTGCTAGAATGCCGGCCGCATTTGTTTGTGACATCTGCACGGCTTGTCATATTTGATAGGCATACGAGGGAGCTTGCGCAGCGATGCCAGGGCCTTGAATTGAAGTATGGACCGCCGCGCATCAGGATTTATGAGACTCAAGCCCTTCCCCGCATTCCTCTTTATGCTTTGCCTGCCCGGTTATGCCGCGGCGGGGGAAAAAACCGTGTACGGCCTCAACGAGTACGCTTCCCTGGACGGCATCAACCTGGAAGTCGCCGCCAAACTCGACACCGGAGCGAAAACCGCCTCCCTGAGCGCCCGTGACATTAAACGCTTTAAACGCAATGGCGAGTCCTGGGTGCGCTTTTACCTGGCCATCGACGCCGCCCATTCGCACCCTATCGAACGGCCGCTGGCCCGGGTCAGCAAGATCAAGCGCCGGGCCGGTGACTACGATCCGGAAGCAGGCAAGCAGTACACCGCCCGTCCGGTGATCGAGCTCGACATCTGCATGGGGTCGGCTTTACGCAGCATCGAAGTGAACTTGACCGACCGAAGTGCCTTCCAATATCCGCTCTTGATCGGCTCCGAAGCCCTGAAACGCTTCGATGCGCTGGTCGACCCCAGTCTTAAATACGCTGCTGGCAAACCCGCCTGCGCCACCGACGCACATACCGCAGAGTAATTCCAATGCGCTCTCTTACCCTCCATCTGAAATTGCTGATCGCCATCCTGGTGGTGCTGGGCATTTCAGTTACGGCCTATCAGATCTTTGTGCTCGGCATTCCCGTGACCGAAGACGCCACCGACGACTTGTGGAACATCGACGCCAAGGTCGAGTTCGTCGCCAGTGCCAAGGACCCGGTCAAGATCCAGATGTTCGTGCCGCCGCTGAGCCGCGATTACGTCAGCCTCAACGAGAGTTTCATCTCCAATAACTACGGCGTGGCCGTGAACCGGGTTGACGGTAACCGCAAGGTCACCTGGTCGGCGCGTCGGGCCAAGGGCAACCAGACCCTTTATTACCGCCTGGTGCTGACCAAGCGTTACAGCGGTGAAAAATCCAAGATCAAGGGCCCGACTTTCCGCGACAGCATCGCTGTGGAAGGTCCGGAAAAAATCGCCGCCGAAGCCCTGCTCGCGCCGATCCGCCAGCACTCGGCCGACGTCGAAACCTTCATCGGCGAAGCCATCAAGCGCGTCAATAACCTCAACGATGACAATGTGAAGCTGCTGCTGGGCGGCGATCCGTCCACCGCGAACAAAGCCAAAATCGTCGAGCTGGTACTGTCCATCGCCCACGTGCCGGTGGAAAAGGTCCACACCATTCGTCTGGTGGCCGACCAACCGCAACTGCCTGAACTCTGGCTGCGCAGCTTCAACGGCACCGACTGGCTGTACTTCAACCCGGAAACCGGTGAACAGGGCCTGCCGACCGACCGCCTGCTGTGGTGGACCGGTGACGAAAACCTGATCACCGTCGATGGCGGCAAGAAAGCCAACGTGACCTTCAGCCTGAACAACAGCGAAATGAACGCCATTCGCCTGGCCAAGCTGACCGACGAAAACACTGACGCCAACTTCCTCGAATACTCGCTGTACGGCCTGCCGCTGCAAACCCAGCAGACCTTCATGATCATGGTAATGATCCCGATCGGCGTGCTGGTGATCCTGATCCTGCGCAACCTGATCGGCATTCAGACCCTGGGTACCTTTACCCCGGTGTTGATTGCCCTGGCCTTCCGGGAAACCCAGCTCGGCTTCGGTATCGTGCTGTTTACGATCATCACGGCATTGGGGCTGTCGCTGCGCTCCTACCTTGAACACCTGAAGCTGCAAATGCTGCCGAGGCTGTCGGTGGTGCTGACCTTCGTGGTAGTGCTGATCGCGACGATCAGCCTGCTCAGCCATAAACTCGGTCTGGAACGCGGGTTGTCGGTGGCGCTGTTCCCGATGGTGATTCTGACCATGACCATCGAACGCCTGTCGATCACCTGGGAAGAGCGCGGCGGCGGCCATGCCATGAAGGTGGCGATCGGTACCCTGTTTGCCGCGGCCCTGGCGCACCTGATAATGAGCGTTCCGGAGCTGGTGTACTTCGTGTTTACCTTCCCGGCGATCCTGTTGATCCTGGTGGGCTTCATGCTGGCGATGGGTCGCTATCGCGGCTACCGCCTGACCGAACTGGTGCGTTTCAAGGCCTTCCTCAAGAAGGTTGACGCCTGATGTTCGGTCTGTGGAAGACCTGGAAGGCCCTGGAAGCCCGGGGCATCATGGGGATCAATCGGCGCAACGCGGACTATGTGCTCAAGTACAACAAGCGCAGCCTGTACCCGATCGTCGATGACAAGATCATCACCAAGGAACGCGCCATCGCCGCCGGCATTCATGTGCCGGAACTGTATGGCGTGATCTCCACCGAGAAGGAAATCGACAACCTCGACGAGATCATCGGCGGGCGCAACGACTTTGTGGTCAAACCGGCCCAGGGCGCCGGCGGTGACGGCATCCTGGTGATCGCCGATCGCTTCGAAGGGCGTTATCGCACGGTGTCCGGCAAGATCATCAGCCACGAGGAAATCGAGCACCAGATCTCCAGCATCCTGACCGGACTCTATTCGCTTGGCGGTCATCGCGATCGGGCGCTGATCGAATACCGCGTGACCCCGGACCAGATCTTCAAGAGCATCAGCTACGAAGGCGTGCCGGACATCCGCATCATCGTGCTGATGGGCTATCCGGTCATGGCCATGCTGCGCTTGCCGACCCGTCAGTCCGGCGGCAAGGCCAACCTGCACCAGGGCGCCATCGGCGTCGGTGTCGACCTCGCCACCGGCCTGACCCTGCGCGGCACCTGGCTGAACAACATCATCACCAAACACCCGGACACCACCAACGCGGTGGACGGCGTGCAACTGCCCTACTGGGACGGTTTCATGAAACTCGCCGCCGGCTGCCATGAGTTGTGCGGGCTGGGTTACATTGGTGTCGACATGGTGCTGGACCAGGAAAAAGGCCCGCTGATTCTTGAGCTCAATGCCCGGCCCGGGTTGAACATTCAAATTGCCAATGATTGCGGGCTGACGTTGCGCACCCATGCCGTTGAAGCGCGACTTGAAGAATTAAAAGCTCGCGGGATTACCGAAACGGTTCAGGAGCGGGTGGAGTTTGTTCAGGAGATGTTTGGGCATATTCCAGGGGTTGAGGGCTGATCAGAGATCGCGGCGCGCCCTTCGCGGGCAAGCCTCGCTCCTACAGGTTTAGCATCGTTCACATTCCGATGAACGACACAAATCCTGTAGGAGCGAGGCTT
>DQGF01000386.1:0-2423 GCA_003525045.1 Pseudomonas sp.
GAACCGGAGGTGTAGATGACGTAGGCAAGATTTTCCGGGGTGGCCAGCGTTGGCAGGTTGTCAGTGCTGTAGTCGTCCAGTTGCAACGACTCCAGGCTCAACACCTGCACGCCGTCGCGGGACGGCAATCCGTCGATCAGAGCTTGTTGGGTCAGCAGCAGCGTGATGCCGCTGTCTTCGATCATGTAGCTCAGGCGCTCGGCCGGGTATTGCGGGTCGAGCGGAACGTAGGCGCCACCGGCCTTGAGAATCGCCAGCAGCCCGACCACCAACGGCATCGCCCGTTCGGTGGCGATACCTACCCGCACCTCAGGGCCGACGCCCTGCTCGCGCAATTTGCGCGCCAGGCGGTTGGCTTGAGCATTGAGCGCGGCGTAGGTCAGTCGCTCGCCTTCGTAGACCAGCGCGACGGCGTCCGGTCGTTGCGCCGCCTGGGCTTCGAACAGCTGGTGCAAGGTTGGCGAGGGTGGCTGCATTTCGAAAGTCGGGTTCCAGTGCTGGATCAGCGCATCGTATTGAGGCGCTTGCAGCAACGGCAGTTCGGCGACCCGCTGCTGTGGATCCTTGACCACCGCTCGCAACAGGTTCAGCCACTGCTCGGCGAGGCGGTTCATTGAAGCCTCGTCGTACACATCCGTGGCGTAGGTCAGGCTGGCGTCGAGCGTTTCGCCCTGCTCCTGGGTATCGAGTACCAGATCGAATTGCGTGGTGTGTTGATGCCAGTGCAGACGTTCGACCTGCAAGTCGGCCACGGTCCGCTCGACGCTCGCGCCCAGTTGCTGCTGGTGGTTGTAGAGCACCTGGAACAATGGGCTGTGATTGAGGCTGCGGTCCGGCTGCAAGGCGTCGACCAGTTGCTCGAACGGCAAGTCCTGATTGGCCTGAGCGCCCAGTGCGACCTGTTTGACCTGTTGCAGCAAGGCACTGAACGATTGCTGCCCGTCGATCTCGGCACGCAGCACCTGGGTGTTGATGAAGAAGCCGATCAGGCCTTCGGTTTCGATACGCGAACGACCGGCGCTCGGTACGCCGACGCTGATGCTCGACTGCCCGCTCTGGCGATGCAGCAAGGTCTGGAAGCTCGCCAGCAACAACATGAACAACGTCACCTGTTGTTCCTGGGCGCGTTGACGCAAACCGGACAGCAACTCGCGATCAACATTCAGCCCCAGACTGGCGCCACGCTCGGAGCGACGCACCGGACGGCTCAATTCACTTGGCAATTCCAGCGGTGCGTGACTGCCTGCCAGTTGCTCGCGCCACCAGGTCAGTTGGCGGGTCCCCTCGCCGGCCTCGAGCCAGTCACGCTGCCAACGGGCGTAGTCGCTATAGCTCACCGGCAGGCTCGAAAGATTCGCAGCCTTGCCTTCGACGCCGGCCTGATACAGCGCGCTGAACTCATCGACCATGACCTGCATCGACCAGCCATCGGCAGCGATGTGATGCACGGTGAGCACCAGCACATGCTCTTCGGCACTCAGTTGCAGCAGCAAGGCCCGCCACAGCGGACCGTTGCGCAGGTCGAACGGACGGGCGATTTCTTCGGCCACGGCGCTGTGGGTCGACGACTGATCTGAATGGCGTTCCTCCAGTTGCAGCGACAGGTTTTCGTGGAGCACCGGACGCGCTTGCTGACCATCCTGTTCGAAGGTGGTGCGCAGGGTTTGGTGACGGGCCTGTAATTGGGCGAAGGCTTGGCGCAAGGCTGCGCGGTTCAGCGGGCCCTTGAGGCGCAGTGCGGCCGGGATGTTGTAGGCCGAGCTCTGTGGGTCCAATTGCCAGAGAATCCATTGGCGTTGTTGGGCGTAAGACAGGATCTGCGGCAGATCGACTGCTGCAGGTTGCAGGAGCGGTTGGCCGCTGACGTTCGCCTGTACCGCGCTGGAGGCAAATTCCGCCAGATTCGCGGCGGAGAATAGGCTGCTCACGGACAGTTCGAGCTGCAGTTGCTGGCGCACGCGGGAGATCACCTGCAGCACCAGCAGCGAGTGCCCGCCCAGTTCGAAGAAGTTGTCGTCGCGGCCGACTTGCTCGACCTGCAACACGTCCTGCCAGATCAGTGCCAATTGCGTTTCCAGCCCTTCGGCCGGGGCCACGAAGTCACGTTGGGCATCGCTGCCCTCAGCCCGCGGCAAGGCCTTGCGGTCGAGTTTGCCGTTGTTGTTGAGCGGCAATCCGGTCAGCAGGATCAGGTGGCCTGGCACCATGTATTCCGGTAGCGACTGGCGCAAAACTGCTTTGAGTCCTTGCAGATAATCAGCCTGAGCAACCACCGCGCCGTTGGCCACGATGTACGCCACCAATTGCGTACCGTCCTGAGCGATGACGGCGGCTTCACGCACCTCATCCCGCGCTTGCAGGCAGGCTTCGATCTCGCCCATTTCAATGCGGAAACCGCGAATCTTCACTTGATGGTCGATGCG
>DQGF01000386.1:2773-3039 GCA_003525045.1 Pseudomonas sp.
CGCGCCAGGTCGCCGCTGCGATAAAGCCTTGCTCCGGGTTCATGGGCAAATGGGTCCGGCAGGAAACGCTCAGCGGTCAGCGCCGGGCGATCAAAGTAGCTTTGAGCCAGGCTGGCCGGGGCGCCGATGCACAATTCGCCCACGCCGCCGGTTGGCAGCAACTGACCCGCCGCGTCCAGCACATACAGCGCACGGCCAGCGATGGCACGACCGATCGGGATGCCAAACGCGTCGCTGGCATCGCTCAGTCGACACTCATGAACACT
>DQGF01000386.1:3304-3598 GCA_003525045.1 Pseudomonas sp.
CTCGCTGGCATCGCTCAGTCGGCACTCATGAACACTGGAAACTACCGTCGCTTCAGTCGGCCCATAAGTGTTGAGCAAACGCACATGACTCAAGCCAGCCTGATGCCACAAGCGCAGACCTTCGACCGACATCGCCTCGCCACCGACGTGAACCTGGCGCAAGTCGCCCAGGTTGCTCACCACGCCGCTCGCACACTCACGGGCCAGCAAGTACCAATAAGCGGCCGGCAAGTCCGCGACAGTCACGCCGTGCTGGAGGATTTCGGCGGCGAGTCGGCCGGCGTCCCACACGTC
>DQGF01000461.1:0-2572 GCA_003525045.1 Pseudomonas sp.
GCTCGCGAAGAACGATAACGCGGACTGACTGACGTTACTTCCCCCTCAACCCCTTGATCACCAAATCCACATTCCCCTCCAGCTCAGCCACCGGATCCGCCGCATCCACACTCAAAACAACCAACCGACTCCCGGCCTCGGCAATCACCGCTTTCACCGCCTCCGACGGTTGCCGATGATGCAACACCACCGCCACGTCATTGTCCTTGAGCGTCGAGCCCAATTGCTTGAGCGCTTCAGGTGTCCACTCGGCATCCGGCCGTGCATCGACGCCGACCAACTCAAGATTGAGCCCGCCAATCAGGTAACCGAAATGGTCGCTGAGGCTCATCACACTGAGATTGTCGGCACTGGCCAGGCGCGCTTCGCTGTCCGCGCTGGACTTGAGCAAACGCTGTTTCAATGCTGCCAGGTTGGCCTCGATCTTCGGCTTGGCTTCGGGCGCCAGGCGCACCAGGTCTGCCGCCATCACGTCCGCCATGCGTCCCATATTGTTGCTGGAAAACCATGGCTGACTGTTCACCCCGTCGACCTTGTTGCCCGGCTGCACGGCGATGCCGGGCAGGGCACCGTCCACTGGCCGGGCGGCATCGACTTCGACGATCCGGATGTTGCTGCGTCGGGAGATCGGGTACAGCGGATCATCCGCCCACAGTGAACGCAGGCCGATCACTGCATCAGCGTCGGTCGCCAGTTTAGCCAGTGCCGGCGCGCCACGACCCGTGAAGTAGGCCGTCTGACGGCTGCCGGGCAGGTTCGCCGGTGCGGCACGTTCCAGGCTGACATCAGTGCCCTTGAGCAAGACTTCGCTCAGGCCGTAAGTGATCGGCAAGGACGCCAGCACGCGCAACGGTTTGCCGCTGTCCGCCGCAAAGGATGGATGGACCAGCCCGCATAAGGCCATGACCAGGCTCAATTGACGCAGAGTAAAAGACATTTATCCAAGGTTCCCTTTCAGACTTGGGACGACGCCACGGGCAATGGCGGCCAGGGCGAAGGCGATGCCGGCCACCAGAATGATCGCGGCACCGGACGGGATAGGCAGGTCGAAGACAATCGGCGCGAGAATTCCGCACAATGTGCTGACCGTGGCGATCAGCACCGAGCACCAGAAAAAACCCTTCAGAGACTGGCTGAGCAACCGCGCCGCCGCCGCCGGAATCACCAGCAGGGCACCGACCAGAATCGCGCCGATGACCTTGACGGCGGCCACGGTAATCAGGGTCACCAGAATCACGAACAGGTAATCCAGGGTCTTCACCGCCACGCCGCGCACCGCCGCCAGTTGCGGGTTGAAACTGGCGAGCATGATGCGGTTGTACAGCGGCAAGGCCAGCGCCATCACCAGCGAACCGACGATGGCCAGCACCAGCAGGTCATTGCCGTTGACCGTCAACACCGAGCCGAACAACACGTTTTCCAGAATGTGCACGTTGATTTTGCCAGCCAGAATCAACAGCAAACTGGCACCCAGCGCCAGGGACACTGAGAGGAACACACCGATCAAGGTATCCGGTGCCAGGCCGGTGCGGTTGCGCAGGTAGTTGAGCAAGATGCCGAACAGCAGGCAGTAGCCGAACAGGCTGCCGTAAGGTCCGGTGTAGGGTTCGCCGAGCAGGATACCGATGGCCACGCCGGTCAGTGCCGCGTGCCCCACCGCCTCGGAGAAAAACGCGAAGCGCTTGACCACCACCAGCGTGCCCAGGCCGCCCAATACCGGGCCGATCAGCAAGCCGGCGAGCAGGGCGTTGACCACGAAACCATAGGCCAGCGCCTCGGGCAAATAACCCGACGAGGCCCAACCCTGGACCATCAAGCGAAAGGCTTCGTAACTCATCAGGCAGCGCTCCGTGGATGGGTGGAGAACAGGGTCAGCAGACGTTCCGGCGTCAGTGCCTGTTTTGGCGTGGCATCGAACAGTACCCGACGATTGAGTCCGGTGACGCGATCCGCCAGACGTCCGACCGCTTCCAGGTCATGCTCAATCCACAGCACGGTGATGCCGCTCTGGCGCCAGTCGCCGAGCAGCCGTTCGAACACCCGGATGCCCGCCTCATCGAGGGCCGACATCGGCTCATCGAGCACCAGCAATTGCGGCGCGGGAATCAGCCCCTGAGCCAGCAACACGCGCTGACGTTCGCCGCCGGACAAGGCGCCCATGCGTCGTTTGCGCTTGTCCTGCATGCCAACCCGTTCCAGCGCTTCACCAATCGCAGCGGCGTAATGCTTGCTCAAACCGAGAAACGCCGGGCGCCGCTGACACATCGCGGCCATGAAATCGTCGACGGTCATCGGCAGGCCGCGGTCGAATTCCAATGCTTGAGGCACGTAGCCGATGGTCCCGGGCGTGCCCGGCCACTGCAGGCTCAAGCGACCCTGATGCGGCATCTGCCCGAGCAGGGTTTTGATCAGCGAGCTCTTGCCGCCACCGTTGGGGCCGACCAGTGCATGCACGCTGCCGGGCAGGACCTGGAAGGTCACCTGGTCGAGGATCGTCGTGCGGCCGAGGGTCAGGCTGACATCCGCAAAATCCAGCGTCGGCCCCGAAACCTGTGGGAGCGGCGGTGCGGCG
>DQGF01000461.1:2882-9130 GCA_003525045.1 Pseudomonas sp.
GATCCGACTTGCTCGCGAAGGCGATGTGTCATTTAACGATGATGTTGACTGACTGGACGCCTTCGCGAGCAAGCCCGCTCCCACATGGGATTCGGAGTCGGTCGGGCTGGGGTTTGGAGTGTTGATGGTTTCTTTAGCGGTCATTGGCCGGACTCCTGAATGGCCCGGACCACGGTATCGAGGTTGCCGGTCATTTCCTTTTCGTACTTGTCGGCCGTGTATTCGCCATAGGAGATGTGCGACAGCGGATACAGTTTCACCCCGGATTCACGCTGGATGGTCTCGACGTAAGTGGACGGGAAATCCATCTCCGAGAAGATCACTTTTACGTCCAGTTCGCGCAATTGGTCGATGGTCTTTTTCAGCTGGCTTGGGCTCGGTTCGATGCCATGGGCCGGCTCGACCACGGCGGTCACTTCGAGGCCGAATTCGCGCAGCAGGTAGTCATACGCCGCATGCACCGTGGCCACCCGCAGTTCGGCGTTCGGGGCCTGGGTCAGTTTGGCCAGGGCGTCGGCGCGCATCTGCCGCAGCCGTTTGCCATAGGCGCGGGCGTTCTGGGTGTAGGTCTTGGCGTTGGCCGGGTCGAGCTTGCCCAGTTCCCGGGCAATGTTGTTGACCTGGGCAATCGAGGCGCTGATCGACAGGAAGGTGTGCGGGTTCACGACCTTGCCTGCACCGCGGGCGGCGACGCCGGTGGCGGCCAGCAAAGGCACGTTTTCGTTGGCTTCGATCACCGGGACGTTCGGCGTTTCGCTGGCGGCGATCATGCGGTCGGCGAAGTCGTCATGGCCGACGCCATTGAGCACGACCACGTCCAGCCCGCTGATACGCTTGATGTCTTCGGCCCGGGGCTCATAGGCGTGAGGATTGAAACCGGCCGGAATCAGCGGTACCACCTCGGCCTTGTCGCCGACGATGTTGGCCACGTAGCTGTAATAAGGGTGCAGGGTGATGCCGATGCGCAGGCGCTTGGCCTCGTCCGCACTGGCCAGTGGGGTCAGCAGACAGGCAACCAGGCCAACCAGCAGCAGGCGCAAGAAAGAGCGTTGAGATGAACTAGGCATGGGAAAGCGGTCTTCTCTCGGGTGAAGGCGAGGGTTCAGTGCCGATGCTGGCGGGTCACGCCGGCATCGAATTGCGCGACGATCTGCTGCCAGCCGGCGCTTTCGAGTGCGGCGTCAGTCAGATCGGTCGGGGCTGCGAGGGCTTTACCGGGGTTGAGCCAGATGTCCGGGGCATCGTCGTCAGCGCTCAGGCGCATCAGAAACGAGCCGGCCACGCCGGGCATCTGGCTCTGGCCGAAGTAAGCCTTGGCGTCGAGCAATTGCCAGGCATGACCGCCGCGGCTGACGGAACTGGCGTCCTGGGCAAACGGCGCAAAGCCCTCGTCGGCGAGGACTTCAGGTGTCGGCGGGGTTTGCTGTTCCTGACGCAGCAGATGAATTTCGTCCAGCGTGACCCGCAGGTCGGCGTAAATGCCTTGTTCGGACGCGCTCAGGTCGCGACGGGCATCCAGTTGATGACTGCCGACGCTGCTGACCTCCTGGGACTCACCGCGCCAGGCGACCACTGAGCCGGCCACCGCCAGGATCATCAGGCACAACAGCAGCACATAAAGGGTTTCATGGCCGGCACCGGCCGGGCGGACGATGTGTGTGGTTGGCGTGGTCATGGGGCCTCGATGTCCGCTTGGTCGATCTCGACGACGTGACCGGGACCAGCGTCGAACAGCACGTAGAATTCAGCGCCGGGCTTCTTGAAGGTCAGGGTCGAATCGGCACCGAGCTTGCCCGGCACCAGGATGGTTTCGTCGTAGCCAATCACGTCGAGGGTCACGCCCGGCGCGCCGCTGCCATCGGAAAAGCCGCCGGTGCACTGGATCCGCTCGGCGTCGATGGCCTTGCACTCGCACATCGGGTTGTGGGCCAGGACGCTGGCACTGAAACCGGTGCAAAGCACCAGCAACGTGGCGCTTAGAGGGCGGATAACATTGATCAAGGTTTGCCTCCTTGTTGGTTCAGCCAGGCGACGGTGACCGGGGATGCCTGGCTCAGCGGGATGGATGCCTGATGCATGGCGCCGTCCCAGCCTTCCATGGTGATCCATAGCTCGGCGTCGGCTTTGGTCTTCTCGGGGATGGGTAGCATCGCCCCCATGCGGTACGGCGTGCCGAAGAAAATCACCCCGGCGGCGCGCAGGCTGCGCGGCTTGCCGATGCGCAGGTAAGTCGCCTTGACCTGATCGCGGCAGCTGTCGCACAGCGCCGCGTTGAAGTTCTTCATGTAACCGGCCGGGCCATCGAGCATCGGTGCTTCATTGCGCAATTCGGCCAGGCGCAGGCTCCAGGGCCCGACCTGAACTTCACCGATTTCCCGCTCGCCCAGGCCCGTATCACCACGAAACAATGCGGCATCGGCAAAGTACTTGGGCATGAATCCCAGTGGCACCAGCAACAGCAGGACGTTGATGTGGAAACGCCATTTGTGCCAGAGACGGCTCAGTTTCGAGGCCGGTTTTTTCGCTGCGAACAGGCTCATGGGCTGACCTCCGTGGTTTCACGGCGGGTGGCCGCAGCCGTCTGGCTGCGTGGGGATTTGTTGCTGCGCTTGAGGGCGGTGGCCGTGGCCAGGGCCGTGCGCTTGGTCCAGATCAACAGGCCGCTGAGCACCATCATGCTCAGGATCAGGCCGAAGAAAAACCAGATCAGTTTGATCCAGAGGCCACCAAAATCGCCGGTGTGCAGCGGCCGCATGGATTCGGTGACCAGCTCCAGGCCCGAGCGGTCCGACAGCAGGCGGGTGGCGCCGACATCACCGGTGTAGGGGTTGATCTCCGCGGTCTGGAACATCAGCGGATACCAACTGCGGCCCCCCACGGAGAGGTAGCTGTAGGCATTGGCCGGCAGGCTGACAAAGCTGTCTTCCAGGCCGGGAATGCGTGCCTTGGCCTGCGCAATCGCGGCCTCCAGGCTGATCATCGGCGCCGGCGCGCCATCGGCGGTCATCGGCACGCTTTCGCGCGGGACCACCAGCGCCACCGGCGCTGTGGAAATCGAAATCTGGTTATCGAACATGAAGGCTTCGATCAGGAACCAGGTGCTGGTGACGGAAATCACCGCGATGAACCAGATCGACCAGATGCCACTGAGGCGGTGAAAGTCGCCCCAGAAAACCCGCGCGCCGTGGCGAATGCGCAGGGTCGGGCGCAAGAAGCCTTTCCAGAAGCGCTTGTAGACCACCAGCCCGGTGACCAGGGATGCCAGCAACGGCAGGCTGAGGAACGACACCAGGTACCAGCCCCAGCTGTAGCCGTGGGTGAACGGCACCAACCACCAGCCATGCAGTGCGCGGGTAAACGCCTGGAAATTGAATGGCGGAGCCGAGCCCTGGATGACGCCGCTGTAAGGGTTGACGTAGACCGTCACCGAACGACCGTCGGGGTAGCTGACTTCCACGTCGAGGGCGAAGTGTGATTCGTCGGGTCGACTGATGGACTCGACCAGGGTATTGGGTTCGGCCTTCTTGATGGCGGCGATGATCTGGTCATAGCTAAGCAGCGGCGCATCGTCTGAAGGCTGGCTGGCGCGCATTTGCGGGTTGGCCAGCCAGACGATCTCCTGGCTGATCACCGCCAGAGTGCCGGTCACGCAGACGATCAGCACGAAAAACCAGATTGGCAGGGCCAGCCAGCTATGGACCAGAAACCAGAGTTTTGAGCGGGATTTCTTCGACATGATTAAAGGTCTTGATTCGATGAGAGGGCCTCTGCTGCGGACTTCCCAGCGTTGAGGTCCATGAAAGGCCGGCCGTGGCTTTTGCCACGCGGCCTGACTGCATCTCTATAAGACGAATGAGCATCGGAAATCCCGAAGGGGGATATGAAAGAAAATGTTTCGTGTTTCACGAAAGTTGATTTTCTTTGGGTATGACGCTCCCGCGCAGGCAGTGATGGCCAGCGCGGGAGGTTGATTCAGGTCACCGAGGTGTCGAGGTCAGAGCAGGAAACCCAGCGCTTCGGTGAGCAACAGTTCGGGGGCTTCTTCAGCGATGTAATGGCCGGCGGGCAGCGCCTTGCCACGGACATCGGTGGCGACCTGTTGCCATTCCTTGAGCGGTTCGAAGCAGCGCCCGACCGTGCCTTCGGCGCCCCACAGAATCAGCAATGGCAGATTCAGCTGATGTCCGGCTTCAATGTCCGCGCGGTCATGCTCCAGATCGATGCTGGCGCTGGCGCGGTAGTCCTCGCAGATACCGCGCGCGCTGCCGGGTAGTTTCAGGCAGCGCAGGTATTCGCCAAACGCTTCAGGAGTGAAAGGTTCGAGACCGGCGCTGCGGCTGCCCATCACGCTACGCAGATAGGATTCGGGGTCGGTTTCGATCAGTGTTTCCGGTAATGGCGCCGGGCGGATCAGGAAAAACCAGTGCCAATAGGCACGGGCAAAGGCTTCGTTGGTTTGCGCGTACATCGACAGGGTCGGTGCGATGTCGAGCAGCACCATGCGTTGCACGGCAGCGCGATGATCCAGCGCCAGGCGATGGGCCACGCGGGCGCCACGGTCGTGGGCCAGTACCGAGAAGTGGTCGAAGCCCAGGGACTTCATCAGCTCCACAGCATCCTTGGCCATCTCGCGTTTTGAGTAGTGGGTGTGGTGGTCGTTGGCTGGCGGCTTACTGCTGTCACCGTAACCGCGCAAGTCGGCGGCGATCACCGTGAAATGCTCGGCCAGTTGTTCGGCGACCTTGTGCCAGATGACATGGGTCTGCGGGTGACCGTGCAGCAACAGCAAGCCAGGCCCGCTGCCGCCGATGCGGTAGGCAATGTCCACACCGTTGACGTGGCGCTGGTCTTTAAGGAATCCGGCAAACATGGGGTGACTCCTTGCTGTAGTTGCCTGCATCCTGAAATTGTCGGGTCTAAAGGACAAGTCGCAAAGTGTGGTGTGATTGTTCATGAAGTGTGTTCAAGGACACCAGTGGTGACTGTGATGCCGCCTTCGCGGGCAAGCCTCGCTCCTACAGGGTTGAGTCGTTCGCCATTATTACAAACGACACAACCCTGTAGGCGCGAGGCTTGCCCGCGAAGAGGCCCGCTCAGACACCGAAGATCTCACCCCTGCTGAAACATCTCCTTCGCCCGCTCTTCAATCTGCTCCTGAGTCAGATCCTCCTTGCGTGTAGCCAAGAACCACAAATGCCCATAGGGATCCTTCAAGGTCCCCGAACGGTCGCCATAAAACTGATCCTTGACCTCGGACACCACGGTGCCGCCCGCCGCAATCGCCTGTTTAAAGGACTGATCCACATCGTTCACATACAGATGCAGCCCGACGGAGGGCGACTTATCCGGATTGCTCAACGGTCCCTGATCGCAAGGCGTGCCCAGCATGATCGGACAATCGCCGATGCGCAGTTCGGCGTGGCCGATGCCGCCGTCGGGCATGGACAGACGCATGACTTCGGTGGCACCAAAGGCTTTCTTGTAGAACTCGATGGCTTCGGCAGCTTTCTGAATGCCCAGATACGGGGTGATGCTGTGATATCCCTCGGGAATGGGTTTGACGCTCATGACGGTTCTCCCTGATTTTGTTATGGGATGAAGATGTCGCGAGCCTGCAAATATAGTAGGAGCTGCCGAAGGCTGCGATCTTTTGATCTTGATTTTTCGTCGGTCGCACCGACGCCAAGGTCAAAAGATCGCAGCCTGCGGCAGCGCCTACAGGTGCCAGGCATAACAACGCCACTGTTCAGCCATCAACCGTGAAGCAACAGAATGCTCGGGCTCCGTTTCTTCAAGTCCCGGAAACACCCCTCAACAGCCCGAAAACGCCGGCCGTGCATTGGTGCTGCTGCACGAAGCCGGGCTGATCAAACTCAAGGACCCGAGCAATACTCTGGCGACCCAACGCGACATCATCGAAAACCCCAGACACCTGAAGATTCGTGAGCTGGAAGGCGCACTGCTGGCCCGTTCGGTGAGTCAGGTAGACCTGGTGTTTGTCTTCGCCAACTACGCCCTGGAAGCGGGGATCGACACCAACAGCGCGCTGATCGTCGAGAAGGGCAAGAGCCTGTACATCGAGTTTCTCGTGGCACGGCCGGACAACATCAACGACCCGGGCCTGCAGAAACTGGCCAAGGCGCTGAATTCCGATGAGGTTCGGCAGTTTATTTTGACCCGCTATAAAGGGCAGATCGCACCGGGGTTCTAACCTTCGATCGGCCTTGAGGACGCCTTCGCGGGCAAGC
>DQGF01000461.1:9458-12621 GCA_003525045.1 Pseudomonas sp.
CCTCGCTCCTACAGGTTTTGCGTTGCTCGCAAATAACACGCAATTCTGTAGGAGCGAGGCTTGCCCGCGAAGGCCGCCCCGCTATTTCGAACCTGGCCCCGATTCCAGCAGTTGCGCCCCCGGCCCCTGTTCCCCCAGCACGTCGCCAAAGTTACGCAACGGACAGGCCTCCATCGACAAACACCCACAGCCGATGCAGCCATTCAGCTTGTCCCGCAGCAATGTCAGCTGATTGATCCGCTCATCCAGATTCCGACTCCATTTTGCCGACAATACTTTCCAGTCCGCCGCCGTCGGCGCCCGGTTGTCCGGCAGGGATTTCAAGGCCTCGCCAATCTCCGCCAACGGAATCCCCAACCGCTGGGCCACCTTGATCAGGGCCACTCGCCGCAACACTTCCCGCGAATAACGCCGCTGATTGCCCTGATTGCGATTGCTTTTGATCAGTCCCTTGGATTCATAAAAGTGCAGGGCGGTGACGGCCACGCCGCTGCGCGCCGCCACTTGCCCGACAGCGCCAGTATCCAGGCCAGCGACGACGGCCGGCGGGTGCTCAATTATCTGCAATGGCAATCCCGCGAGGCCGGGGAAGCCGCGTTTCAGGGTTTTGAAAGCGGCGAGCAGGATTTCTGGCAGCTGATCCGCGCCCATCAGGCGAAAACCGTGACGTTTGGCTCGTTCCAGGTGCTGCACAGTCTGGAACGCAGCCACGACAATGCGCTGCACTGCAATCTGGTGCATTAAGGCTAAGTACCTAGATCGACAGCTGCATCAAGCGCTCGCCCTGCACATTTTCCGTGGGCCGGCGCTTGTTCACCGCCAGCTCGCCGATCTTGATCAGTCGGGTGCGGGTCACGTTGCGGCTCAACCCCAGCAGCGCAGCGGTGTGCACCTGGTTGTAATGGCTGAAGCGATAGGCCGCCCGCAGCAGGGCATCTTCGACTTTCTCGTGCAGCGCGCCGGCCTGTTCCTCGAAGAGCTTTTGAAAAGCCCGGTCGAGCAAGGCTTCCGGCGAGTCGTCGACCTGGGAGTGGTGATCGTCCTGGCGCTCGATGCGCATGTTCGACAGGCGCAGGTCATCGCGTTCGATCACGCTGTTGCGGCAGATCAGCAAGGTGTGGTGGATGACGTTCTCCAGTTCGCGGATGTTGCCCGGCCAACTGTAACTGCGCAGTTTGAGTTCGGCTTCCTTGCTGATGGTGATGGTGCCGTAACCCAGGCGCTGGCTGTAGGCTTCGATGAAATGTCGGGTCAGCGGCAAAATATCGCCGGGGCGATCGCGCAGCGGTCTCAACTCCAGACTGACGACATCGAGGCGGTAATACAGGTCCTCGCGGAAATGCCCGGCGTTGATGGCTTTTTCCAGTTGCACGTTGGTCGCTGCCAGTACCCGCACGTCGATCGGAATGCTCTTGCGCGAACCCAGTCGCACCACTTCGCGCTCTTGCAGCACGCGTAGCAACTTGACCTGGATCGCCATCGGCAAATCACCGATTTCATCAAGGAACAAGGTGCCGCCGTCGGCCTCTTCGAACCAGCCGGCCTTGGCGCTCAGCGCGCCGGTGAAGGCGCCTTTTTCATGGCCGAACAACTCGGCCTCCACCAGGGATTCGGAGAACGCGCCGCAGTTCACCGCCACGAAAGGGCGGTTGCGCCGGGCGCTGAGGTTGTGGATATGCCGCGCCACCAGCTCTTTGCCGGTGCCGGTTTCGCCGATGATCAGCACGCTGGCTTCACTGGGTGCGACTTGTTGCAAATGCGCGAGCAAGGCCTGGGATTTCGGATCCTCGAACACTTGCGCGGTGGCGCGGATCGAAGTGGCCAGGGCGGGCGAGGGCGGTAGGGTCAGCAGTTGCATGGGGCAGGCTCCATGAGAAGGCTATGAATAGAATGTCGGAGTTGGCAGGGACTGATTCAGCGCCCAGTCGCCCAGTTCATGGAGTTTGTAATCCAACGGGTCGTGCAGGGTTTGCGTGCGCAGGTTGCGCCAGTGACGGTCCAGTCTGAGCGAGGCATGGGTCGAGCGCGCCCCGGTCACTTCGAACAGCCCGCTACAGAGTTCCAGGCCGTTGCGGGTGGCGGCGACCTTGGCCGTGGCGATGGCGGTGGCGAGATGTCCGCGCTCCTCGGCGCTGAGGTTCGGGCCTTTGGCCCAGGCCTTGTCGAGCAGTTGAGCGGCACGCTCCACCAGCAGGCGGACGCCTTCGAGCGCTACCCAGAACTCGCCGTAATGGCCGAGCACATAAGGATCCTGACGCACATCCCGGGCACTGGATTTGTGCCATGGCCGGGTTTCGGTGAGGGTGTATTGCCGCGCCTCTTCGAAGGCGCCTTCGGCAATGCCGAGGAACATGTGGGTAAACGTCAGTTGGGCGATCAGCGGGCGCAGGCAGGCAAACGGTGTGCTCAACGGCCCCGGGTCCAACAGCAATTCCGACTCTTCGACCCGCACCCGTTCGAAGGTCGCGCTGCCACTGTCGGTCTGACGCTGGCCCATGTTGTTCCAGTCGTTGTGCAAGGTGATGCCGCTGCGACCACTGGGAATGGCGGCGATCAACAGCTTGCCACCGGCACTTTCGTCCACCGCCGAGGCAATCAGCATTTGCGAATCGCTGGCGCCGGAGCAGAAACTTTTCTTGCCGGAAAACTCGCGCCAGCCACCGAGGTTTTTCACCACGGTGCGGGTGTCCAGCGGATTGAGGGCGTTGCCCCAGAACCAGTTCTTGCGCGCGGTCTGTTCGAACCATGGCTGCCACTGCTCGGGCCGGGCGAACAGGCGCACGGTGGCGAGCATCAGGTGATGGAAACCGAAGACATGGGCAATCGAACTGTCGACCTTGGCAAACTCGCGCACAACGGTCAGGGTTTCACTCCAGCTGGCACCGAGGCCGCCGTACTGGGTGGGAATGCTCAAGGCGAGCAGACCGCTGTGGCGCAAGGCGTCACGTTCAGTCTTGGGCGTACCGCCGCGTTCGTCGCGTTCGACGGCGGTCAGAGCAAATTCGGCGGCCAACTGGCGGGCGGTTTGCAGTGGGGACATCAGGGCGCTTTGCGGCTTGGCAGTCACGCGGGGTTCCTCAGTGAAGTCGACGCAGATCCCCTGTGGGAACGGGCTTTTGTGGCGAGGGAGCTTGTCGGACCGCCGCACCGTCCCGCTCGGCTG
>DQGF01000401.1:0-8218 GCA_003525045.1 Pseudomonas sp.
GCAAGCCTGGCTCCTACAGGGATTGGGTGCAGCTGATGAATGACAGCATCCGTTGCAGCATGGCGTCGCAGGCGGTGAGTTGTTCAAGGCTGACGAATTCGTCGGGTTTGTGGCCCTGATCCATGCTGCCGGGGCCGCAGACGACGGTGGGAATTCCTGCGGCGTCGAATAGACCACCCTCGGTTCCGAAGGCTACTGTGCCGAATTCCCTGGAGTCCGAAAACGCAGCGATCAATTCAGCCGCTTCGCTGTGCGCATCGGTCGCTAATCCGGGATACGCCGACAACTCGCTGAAGCGAATCTCGCTCTGTTCACTGACCGCTCGCATGCGCGGCAGTACTTGTTGCTCGGCATAGGCTTTCAATTCTTGCGCTACTTCACTCGGATCATGCGAAGGCAACGCGCGGATTTCGAAGTCGAAGCGGCAATCGGCGGGGACGATGTTCAAGGCCTTGCCGCCGGAGATCACCCCGGTTTGCACGGTGCTGAACGGCGGATCGAAACGCGCGTCGAGATGCTCGGGTGATTTGAGCCGATGGCCAATCCGCCCCAGTTCACCGATCAGTTCGGCGGCGTATTCAATGGCATTGACCCCGAGCGGGGCGTACGCCGAGTGGCAGGCTTCACCGTGAATATCGCAACGCATCGCCAGTTTGCCTTTATGGCCGAGCACCGGTTTCAGCTCGGTCGGCTCGCCAATGATGCAGAGCATCGGTTTGACCGGGCGCTGCTCCAGCGCTTGGAGCAGCGAGCGCACGCCAAGGCAGCCGACTTCTTCATCGTAGGACAGCGCGATGTGCACCGGCAGTCGTAACGTGGATTTCACCAAAGACGGGACCAAGGCGAGTACGCAAGCGATGTAGCCCTTCATGTCCGCGGTGCCACGACCGTACAGGTTGCCGTTGCGCTCGGTGAGCTGGAACGGTGCAACGGTCCACGGTTGGCCGTCGACGGGCACCACATCAGTGTGCCCCGACAGCACGATGCCCGGTCGATCCGCCGGGCCGAGGGTGGCGAACAGGTTGGCCTTGCTGCGTTGCTCGTTGTAGACCAGTTCGCAAGGCACGTCGAAGCCTTCGAGGTAGTCGCGGACGAACTCGATGAGGTGCAGGTTTGATTCGCGGCTGGTGGTGTCGAACGCCACCAGGGCTTTGAGCAAATCGCGGCTGTTGCTCATCGGTCGTCTCCTGCGACGCCGTAGCCAGGGGACTTGTCGGGAGCCAGGGCGCGGTCGATGTAGTCCTGAACTTGTGGGCGATAGGCGTCCCACAGTTTCTCAAGTTGGCCGATTGGATTGTCGTCAGCCCAGTCGACCCGCAGGTTGATGATCGGCCAGGTCAGTTCGCCGACCACCACCATCGCCGCCGAATGCACCGGCCCGGCTTCGCCACCTGCGGCGATGGCGGCTTTCATGGCGGCGAGCAGGCGGTCGGCCAGTTGGCCCTCGCCATGCTCGAACGCTTCGACCATGGCTTCGATCACTGCACGGTCCGCGAGCATGTTGCCGGCGGCCACGCATTGTTCGCCGGACACCGCGTTGTGATTGCCCAGGGTTTGCGAGCCGCTGAAGTGGGCGGTGCGGCCGAGGTGGTCAATGGCAGTGATCTGGCGGTATTGGCTGTAGCCGTTGCGGGTCAGGACTTTGTCCAGGGCATCAAAGGGCGCCAGGCCTTGTTCCATGAGGGCGAGGGTTTCCGGGCCGAGGGATGGCAGGGTGATGTTTTGCGTGGAGACAGCGCCGACACCCGGCAGCAGCCAGGGGCAGCGGGCGCCGACGGCGATGCTCGAGGAACTGATGGCGATGCCGAACTGGCCGGTGTCGGGGCAGCGGGCGGTGATGGAGAAGGTCATGGATTTGCTCCTTGGTTGGCCATTGGCAAAGGGGGCGTTTGTGCGGGCGCCTTCGCGAGCAAGCTTCGCTCCTACAGGGGATCCGGGGCATAGGAAGATCTCTGTAGGAGCGAAGCTTGCTCGCGAAGGCCGCGACTCGGTCTGCTGCCTTACTCCGGAATCACCGCAATCACATCAATCTCCATCAACCACTGCGGCTGCCACAACGCCGACACCACCAACCCGGTCGAAATCGGAAACACCCCCTTGAGCCACTTCCCAACTTCCTGATAAACCGGCTCGCGATACCGCGGATCGATCAGGTAGGTGGTGGTTTTCACGATGTGGCTAAGATCACTGCCGGCTTCTTCCAGCAGCTGCTTGACGTTGCGCATGGCTTGCTCGGCTTGCGCCCGCGGGTCGCCCAGGCCGACCAGCTTGCCTTCGAAATCGGTCCCGACCTGGCCGCGAACATAGACGGTGTTGCCGGCGCGTACGGCCTGGCACAGGTCATTGTCCAGGCTCTGGTTCGGGTAGGTTTCCTTGGTGTTGAACATGCGAATACGGGTGTGGGTTGGCGTGGACATGTGAAGCTCCTGAAAAGTCTTAAGCACTGACAGTGGTTTTATGGGCGACCGGGACGGTTTCCGCCTCGCGCTGCAATTCGTCGCGGTATTCAAGGTATGAACGCTGGATGGCGATGTGGTCCGCCACGTACTTGGCATCGTGCCAAACGCCCCAGATGAACGAAGAACCGCGACGGGACTGCCACGGCAGGCCGAGGAAATACAAGCCAGGTTCGTTCGAAACGCCGCGTTGATGCTTTGGCTTGCCGTTGTCGTCGAAGGCATCGACCTTCAGCCAGCTGTAATCGGTGGCGAAACCGGTGGCCCAGATGATCGAAGTCACGCCGGCCTTGGCCAGGTCGAGTTGCAGAATCGGGTTGGTCACGCACTCTGGGTCCGGGAAGGTGTGACGGGCTTGCGGTTCTTGCGGCAGGTCCAGGCCATTGCGCTCGATGTAGGCATCGGCGGCATTGAGCAGCGCCAGGTAGTTCTCATCGCCGCGCGCCAGATTGTCGGCAAGGTTCGGCTGGAAAGTCGCCACGGCGCCATTGAACGCTTGGGTCAGACCGACCAGCGTCATGCCGCGATGGGCCAGCTCGCGGAAGTCCACCGTGCGGCCGCCATGGGCGCCACTCACCGCGATGGTCACGTGTTCCCGGCCGGGTTTCATCGCCGCCTGATCCCATTCGCCGAGCACACCCAGCCACCAGCAGAAATCCCGGTTGCGATAGGCGCGAGGAGGGCGGTCGTGGGCGCCGACCGAGAGGTAAACCTTCTTGCCGGCACGCTGCAATTCATCAGCGATCTGCACGCCGGACGAGCCAGCGCCGACGACGAGCACAGCACCTTCGGGCAGTTGCGCCGGATTGCGGTAGTCGGCCGAGTGGATCTGCAGGAATGGCTGATCTTTCGGCGCACTCGGCGGGATGACCGGACGCTGGAAAGGTCCGGTGGCGGCCACCACACGGTTGGCCTCGATCACGCCTTCGCAGGTTTCAATGGTGAAGCCGGGACGGCCAACGTTGCGTTGAACCTTTTTCACGTCGACGCCGGTACGAATCGGCGCATTGAACTTCCTGGCATAGGCTTCGAAATAATCGGCGACCCGTTCTTTCGGGGCAAAACCATCGGGGCTCAGATCGTCAAACTCGAGGCCGGGAAAACGGTCATGCCAAGCCGGACCATTGGCCACCAGCGAATCCCAACGCCCGGTGCGCCAGCGCTCGGCGATACGGCTGCGCTCCAGCACCAGGTGCGGCACCCCGAGTTTGCTCAAGTGTTCACTCATGGCCACGCCAGCCTGACCGGCGCCAACAATCAGCGTATCTATTTTTATTGTTTCAGTGGTCATCTCAATACCCTTGAAAGTTGGATTTAGGTCGCTAACGGCCTACCATTTCTTGGGCTCAAGACTAGGGATCACCCTGGTATAGGTAAAATATTATTAAGCTGGCATTTGACTATAAATAACTGATGCAGAGGCTTCGGGCCGGCGTATAGGCTCGCTGCGATTTCGAAAACTATCTTTGGGTTGAGCTGATAATGGACAGATGGGCGCTGCACTGGCTGGAAGCCTCAGGGAGCCTTGACGAATTTCGCGACGAGGTGATCGGCGAATTCGAAGCGGCCTACAAGAGGGCGGATCGCCTTATATCCTGCATCCGCTGAAAGTCATGCTGCGGGTCGGCACCCTCGAAGAACGCATCGTTGCGGTGCTGCATGACGTGGTCGAAGACTGCGGCGTCAGTCTGGATGACCTGCGCAAGGAAGGTTTCAGCGAAACGGTGCTGGAGGCTATCGCGTCGGTGACCAAAGTGCCGGGCGAATCCTATGAGGCATTCGTCGAACGCGCGGCGCTGAACCCTATTGGCCGGGTGGTAAAACTGGCGGACCTGGAAGAGAACAGTGATTTAACTCGGATCGCACAGCCATCCTGGGACGATCTGGAGCGCATTGAAAAGTATCGACGGGCGATCGGCGTGTTGCGCTCGTAACGTCACGGAATTACCAGGGGTGTTTGGCCAGGATCGCCTTTAGCGCCTCGGTGACCAGAGCAATCAGGATGGGTTTGGAACTCGCCTGCATCTCGGCAACCATCGGTTTGATCAATAACCACCATCAAGCAATGCAAATTCTGTTTTTCTATCATCAGAGGAAGATAGCGTCATACCGAACTCGCCTTTGAAGGAACGTGCGCGATGAAAATCTCTACGATGCTGACCCTTGTCGCCGTATTGACCGGCAGTGTTGCCGCCACCGTGCCGGCCTACGCTGGCGAACAGTCCTGCCACTTCCTGCCGATTACCGACAGCTCCGCCAGCCTGCAGCATGCCCAATCGGTGGGTGTGCTTTACAGCGAAAACACGCTAAACACCCTCGAATACCTCGAGCAGTACCATGCCGTAGCGCTCAAGGGTGCGAAGAATCCTGCGCTGGATTCGCGCATCAGCAACGCGTTCGTCAACAGCTCCGATCCGACACTGGCGATCAACTGGCTGATGGCTTCGCTGCAGAAGGCGTTCGGCTCGGTGACTGTCTACGACAACCTTGATGCGCTGGTGCAGTCTCACCCTGATGTAGTGGTGATGCTGGACACCTACAGCCGTCTGGTGTCGAAGCGCAATAACCAGGTTGAGGCGCGGTTCCTGGCCAAATTTTATGATTCGAATTTGCAGTACATCGGCAAGGCTGAAGGCGTCGGCGCCAAACAGATGCCTTCTGTCTGGGTGCATGGCAAGGCGGCACCGGAGATTGCCGCGCAGATTGACCAGCAAACCGAGTTGCAACTAAATGCCCTAAACAGTTCGATGCGTCGCTCAAGGCATTGACGGCGGGCAATGCGGCCCACGTTGCCAGCAACTGAACTCGCTCCCCGATAGCCTGCCATCTGCAAGAATGGTATTGACGAACACTTTGAGGTCGAAATCTGACACGCCTCGATGATCCCTGACGCCGACAATCCGCTTGGTGCAACAACCTTGAAAGCGGCGCGCGGAGATCAACGATGGCTATCAGTGTTTTTGACGTGTTCAAGCCAGGAGAAGGGGCCGCCAGTTCCCATACCGTCGGGCCGCTGCGTGAGTGCGAATCTGACCGGCCAGCGTTGCGTATCGGCTTCTGGTTGATTGAAGCCTTCGATTCGTATGCCCTGGCCAATGCGCTGGAGCCGTTGCGCCTGGCCAATCAGGTGGCCGGGCGCACGCTTTACCAATGGGACATTCTCAGCCTGCAAGGAGGGGCGTTGAACGCCAGCAACGGCATTGCTACCGCCACGACGCGACTGGATCAGGCACAGGCACTGGATGTGTTGATCCTCTGCGGTGGCGATAGCTTGCACGCCGGCGCGGATCAGCCTGACTTTCGCCAGCAGCTGTGTCACTGGGCCATGCAGCCGATCAGTCTGGGGGCGTTGGGCAAGGCCGGTTGGCTGCTGGCGCAGGTCGGTGCGCTGGACGGCTGGCGCTGCAGCTTGCCGGAACCCGACGCTCCTGGGTCCCTGGCTGCCTTGAACGAGCTGACCCCGGTGGCCGCACCATTTTGCGTCGACCGCCAGCGACTGACATGCGTTGGCCCGCAGGCCGTTCAAGGGTTGATGCACGAACTGCTCGCGCAGACCCACGGTCGTGGTCTGGTGTTGCGCATGGAAAAACACGCCGAGCGCCAGGCCAGGCCGTTACAGGCCATGCATAACGCCCCGGCAAGGTTGCAAGCGGCGCTGGCGTTGATGGGCGATCACTTGAGCCGCACCTTGGGCATCGACGAGTTGGCCGAAGCCATAGGCATGTCGCGCCGACATCTGGAACGGCTGTTCAAGCGCAGTCTGGGCTGTTCGCCGTCACGGCATTATCTGGACCTGCGTTTGCAACGGGCACGTCAGTTATTGCAGGCCGGTGAAGGGTCGATGGCGGAGGTTGCCCAGGAGTGCGGGTTTGTCTCGCTGCAGCACTTTGCTCGCTGCTATCGCCAGTACTTTGGTGCGCATCCGCGGGAGGATGTGGATGGGGGTTTGCGAGTGATAGCGGGGTGTCAGTCGACCTCTATTTTGAATGTGCCGGCCCCTTCGCGAGCAGGCTCGCTCCCACATTGAATTGAAGTCGAGTCCTGATCCTGCGATCGCCACTGAACCCCTGTGGGAGCGAGCCTGCTCGCGAAGAGGCCAGTCCGGCCGACATCAATGTTGAATGTCAGTCCGCCTTCGCGAGCAAGCTTCGCTCCTACAGTGATTGTGTGAACCTTTGCCAATGCCTCCGTCCGACGGGGGCATTGTCGTTTTTGCCGGAGGCGTTTGGCGGCCCACTTGCCAAAGAGCGGATCTGATCAACTACAGGTCGGATTCGCACAAAAAACCTCACTTTGCATCTGTTCGAATGATCTTCAGCGGCCCGCCAGAGTGGCGCCCCTCTGTTGCAATCACTGACAAGGATAAATGACATGCAAATGCCAAAAACCATCCAGATCAAGAACGGCGAAAAAGTGACACCGACCTTCTCGGCTCAGGAATATGCCAATCGCCAGGCCAAGTTGCGGGCCTACCTGGCGCAGAACAATATCGATGCAGCAGTTTTTACCTCCTATCACAACATCAACTATTACAGCGATTTCCTGTACTGCTCGTTCGGCCGTCAGTACGCACTGGTGGTGACCCAGGACAGTGCCGTCACCATTAGCGCCAACATCGATGGCGGTCAGCCTTGGCGCCGGACCATGGGCACTGAAAACATCGTTTACACCGACTGGCAGCGTGACAACTACTTCGTCGCGATCCAGCAAGCCTTGCCCAAGGCCGGGCGTATCGGCATCGAGTCCGACCACCTGAACCTGCTCAATCGCGACAAACTCGCCAGCCGTTACCCGCAGGCTGAACTGGTGGACATCGCTGCACCGTGCATGCGCATGCGCATGATCAAGTCCGCCGAAGAACACGCGATCATTCGTCACGGCGCCCGTGTGGCGGACATCGGTGGCGCGGCTATCGTCGAAGCCTTGCGTGATCAGGTTCCGGAATATGAAGTGGCGCTGCATGCGACCCAGGCGATGGTGCGCGAAATTGCCCGCACCTTCCCCGACTCCGAACTGATGGACACCTGGACCTGGTTCCAATCCGGCATCAATACTGACGGCGCGCATAACCCGGTGACTTCGCGCAAGGTCAACAAGGGCGATATCCTCAGCCTCAATTGCTTCCCGATGATTGCCGGTTACTACACTGCCCTGGAACGTACCCTGTTCCTGGATCACTGTTCCGACGAGCATCTGCGCTTGTGGGAGGTCAACGTCAAAGTGCACGAGGCCGGTCTGAAACTGATCAAGCCGGGCATGCGCTGCTGCGATATCGCGCTGCAACTGAACGAGATTTTCCTCGAGCACGATCTGCTGCAATACCGCACCTTCGGTTACGGGCACTCATTCGGCACGCTGAGCCATTACTACGGCCGCGAAGCCGGGCTGGAACTGCGTGAAGACATCGACACCGTGCTGGAGCCGGGGATGGTGGTGTCCATCGAGCCGATGATCATGCTGCCCGAAGGCCTGCCGGGCGCAGGCGGTTATCGTGAACACGACATCCTGATCGTCAACGAGCAGGGCGGGGAAAACATCACCCACTTCCCGTATGGCCCGGAACACAACATCATCAAGAAGTGAGACCATGCGCCGCACAGTGAGCCTGTGCGGCGTTTTTTGTTGTGGCTAACGCCATTGTGGCGAGGGAGCTTGTCGGTACGCCGCATCGCCCCGATGGGTGGCGCAGCCGCCCTCAAATGGATGACCAAGTTCTTTCCGACAAATCGCAGAGCCTTGTTTGGGGCCGCTTCGCAGCCCAG
>DQGF01000401.1:8542-10311 GCA_003525045.1 Pseudomonas sp.
AGCAAGCTCCCTCGCCACAGGTTTTCGCTCGCTTCAGGATTTCTTGCAACTGATGCATGCGCGCCCAAGAGCGCGCAGCCTCTACAGACCCTTAACCCTGCCAAGTAAAACAATAGAGGGGGTTTGCCATGATTGACGTCCCGACTTTTCATCCCGATAACCGCACCTCTACCCACGGAGGTGCGCAATGAGCACCCACAGCGCAAGCCTGACGCCCACCCTGGATCAGCAACGTGAACTGACGTCCGAGCGCAAGGCCTTGCGCCGCGCGGCCAGTGCCAGTTTCATGGGCAACTTCGTCGAATGGTTCGACTACGCGGCCTATGGCTATCTGGCAACGGTCATCGCCCTGACGTTTTTTCCGCAAACCGACAAGGCGACGGCGCTGCTGGCGACCTTCGCGGTGTTCGCGCTGTCGTTTATCGTCCGTCCGCTGGGGGGACTGGTCTGGGGTCACTTCGGTGACAAATACGGGCGGCGCAGTGCGTTGTCCTGGTCGATCCTGATCATGTCGGTGTCGACCTTCTGCATCGGCATTCTGCCCACCTACAATCATATCGGCCTGTGGGCGCCGGCCCTGTTGTTGCTGATCCGCCTGTTCCAGGGCTTTTCCGCTTCCGGCGAGTACGCTGGCGCGTCGGCCTTTCTCGCCGAGTACGCTCCCGAGGGCAAGCGCGGCTTGTACACCAGCATAGTTCCGGCGAGTACCGCGGCCGGGTTGTTGTTCGGCGCGGTGTTTGTGGCCGGTCTGCATGCCTGGATGAGTGTCGAGGATCTGCACAGTTGGGGCTGGCGCCTGCCGTTTCTGTTGGCGGCGCCGTTCGGCTTGGTGGGACGCTATATCCGCATGAGTCTGCAGGACACGCCCAAATTCCTGGAGATGGAAAAACGCCTGGAAGCCAAGGAGTGCGCGACCCATTCGCCGGTTCGCGAATTGCTCACCGTGCACCGGCGCAGTGTGATGATCGGGATCGGCGTGACCTGCCTGAACGCGGTGGCGTTCTACCTGTTGCTCAGCTACATGCCGACCTACCTGTCCACCGAAATGGGCATGAGCGAGAGCGATTCGTTCATGGCCTCGACGGTGTCGCTGGCGACCTATATCGGGCTGATTTTCCTGATGGGCAAGCTGTCGGACCGGTTTGGCCGCAAGACCATGTTGCTGACCGCTTCGGTCCTGTTCCTGGCGCTGACCTTTCCGCTGTTCGGGATGCTGGAGAATCAGCCGCTGATGGTGATTCTGATGATCCAGATCGTCTTCGGCGCGATCCTGGCGATGAACGACGGCACCTTGCCGTGCTTCCTCGCCGAGATCTTCCCGACCCGGGTGCGCTTCAGCGGTTTTGCCTTCAGCTTCAATATCGCCAATGCGGTGTTTGGCGGCACCGCGCCGTTTATCGCGACCTGGCTGATTCAACTGACCGGCAATAAAATGGCGCCTGCCTGGTATCTGCTGGCGGCAGCGGCGGTGGCACTGGTGGCCATGCTGGCGAGTCGCGAGACGGCGCATAAAGCCTTGCAGGACTGAGCCGCACTCCCAGCAGTGAACACGGCTTGCCTGCGATGGCGATCTCACGGACGCCTTCGCGAGCAAGCTTCGCTCCTACAGTCGATCTTCAGTGGCCACAGAATTGTGCACGACAACGATCCCTGTAGGAGCTGAGCTTGCTCGCGAAGAGGCCAGCCCAGCCAACATCAATGTTGAATGCCAGTCCGCCTTCGCGAGCAGGCTCGCTCCCACATTGGATCTTCGCCGGACTCGGGATATG
>DQGF01000345.1:0-1009 GCA_003525045.1 Pseudomonas sp.
TTCTTCGACGATCAAACCCTCAACAACACCGACTTCACCTCCGTCCAGCTCGGCAGCCTGGCCACCGGAGGCATCCGCCCCGGCGAAATTCAGCTTGATCCCAATGTGCGCCCGAACGAGTACTTGTCCCAGTTCTACCTCGACAGCCCGAGCAGCAGCGATCCGGATTTCAGTCTGCGCAACGCAGTGACTTTGAACGGTCTGGCAGCGCTGACCACCGTGAATACCTACGTTGATCCATTGCTGCTGGACCTGACCGGCAATGGCGTGCAGATGACACCCATCAGCGATGGCGTGCTGTTCGACACCGATCACAGCGGCACGCTCAAGCGCAGCGGTTGGGCGGATCGCGCCACCGGGATGTTGGTGGTCGATGAGGGCAGCGGGCAGATCAAGGATGTCAGCCAGATGTTCTCCGAGTACTTCAGGGGGGCTTTGGGGGGGAATGGCCAGGCGGGGGAGGCGTTGTATAAGGATGGGTTTGCGGCGCTGGCCAGTGTGGATGGCAACGCCGATAAAGTGATCGATTCGAATGATGCCATCTGGAGCCAGTTGCGGGTGTGGGTCGATGCGTCTCACGACGGTAAAAGCGATGCCGGCGAGCTCAAGACGCTGGCCGAACTCGGCATCACGCAGATCAACGTCGCGGGCACTCCGGTCAGCGGTGATGTGCGCCAGGGCAATAGCGTGATCGCTCGTGGCTCCTTTGTGATCAATGGCGCGACGCAGGAAGCCCTGGCGGTGAATTTCCTCGGCGATCCGGTCAGCAGCACGCTGACGGTCGAAGGCAACGGCAGCAAGGTGGTGTCGACCACCGGCGCGACCACCACCACTGCATACGCCAGTAGCAGCACCACCGATGAAACCCTCGATGCGGGCCAACTGGGTGTGACGAATGTGTATGCCGGCAGTGGCAACGATGCCCTGACCGCCGCGCCGACCGGCAGTTGGCTAGTGGGTGGCGCCGGCAGCAATACTTATAACGGCGGGGGGGGGGGCGGGGTGGTTG
>DQGF01000345.1:1289-7296 GCA_003525045.1 Pseudomonas sp.
ACTTATAACGGCGGAGCGGGCAACGATGTGTTCGTGGTCAGCGCCAGTGACAATCCGAACAACATCCATGGCAATGGCGGGCGCGATACCGCGATTATTGTCGGCGATGAGGGCATGGCGCTGAACATGGCCAAGGCCGGGCTGACGATCGCCCAGGGCGGCCGCGGTTATGCCTACATCGTCGGCGGTGGGCACTCCAGCGTCTTCATCAAGGGCGGGTCTGGCGGTTCGACGCTGATTGGCGGCGCAGGCAATGACGTGCTGGTCGGTGGCACGGGGCGCAATAACATCATCGGTGGCAGCGGCAAGGCGGTTATTTACGCCGGGCCCAAGGGCGACGCGATCATGGCGTCGGCCGGGGGCAGCATCATTCACGCCGGGGCCGGGGTGGATCGGATTTACGGTGGGGCGGGCCACGATGCGATCGAAGCCGGTCACGGCGATGCGGTCATCGACGGTGGCGCAGGAATCAACCTGGTGACGTTGCACGGCAAGTATGGCGACTACGCGATCAACCGCACCGATACCGGCTACACCGTGGCGGACAAGGTGGCGGGGCGCGATGGAACGTTGACCCTGAGCCGGATTCAGAAACTGAACTTCGCGGATATTTCGGCGGTGGACCTGGAGCAACCCAATGCGATGCCCGTGGCGGATGCATTGCGGGTCAATCAAGCGGGCAATGCGTTTGACCGAGCCCATCCTCAGCTGATTTCAGCCGCCAGCATCCTGGCCAACGACCAGCGGCTCAACAGCCAGGGCAATTTGCGAATTGCGTCGGTTGGCGACGCGCAGGGCGGCAGTGTGAGCCTGACTGAACCAGGCGATGTGCTGTTTACCCCTGATCCGCGCTTCACTGGCATTGCCAGTTTCAAATACGGGTTGGTGGACTCAGCCGGTAACCCGGCAGCCTCGGTGGTGGACTTGCAGACCGGTGAACTGGCGCCCCTGCGTGCGACGGTCACGCTGCTCACCCCGGACGTGCCGGACGATCCATTGACTGCACAGCAGTGGTACCTGAGCGACATCAATGTACTGCCGGTCTGGAAGGATTACACCGGCAAGGGCGTGCGCATCGGCCAGTTCGAACCCGGTGGCGAGTTTTCCACCGCCCCGGAAATTTTCGATATTCGGCACCCGGATCTGGCGCCGAATGTCGATCAATCCTGGCTGCAAGCGCAAGGCCAGACGCTGCCGGCGCTGGCTTCTGATCACGCAACGATGGTCGCGGGGGTCATGGTGGCGGCGAAAAATGCGCTGGGCGGCGTCGGAATCGCCCATGAGGCAACCCTCGGCGGCCACTACCTGAGCAATAACGGGGCCGACCTGACCGGCCTGGGCAAGATGCTCGGCTATGACATTGCCAACCATAGCTGGGGCTTGCGCAATGACTTCGCCGTGAGCAATCTGCAAGGCGGGTTAGTCAACAACGCCAGTGCGTTGATGACCAATGCACAGTATGCCGCCGACAACGGTCGAGGGGGGCTGGGTACGGTGATCGTCACGTCGGGCGGGAACAAACGTGCTACCGGCGGCAGCGCTCAAGGCTCATTGATCAACAACAACCGCTTTTCGATTCAGGTCGGCGCTATCAATGCCCAGGGGGACCTGTCGACGCTGGAGTCGGGCTCGGCGCCTTTCTCCAGTCCTGGCGCTAGCCTGTTGCTGTCGGCGCCTGGCAGTAACGTCTGGTCCACCAGTTACAAGTTGGAAACGGAACGCGGTTCGACCTTTGGCGATGACTACAGCGCCATGAAAGGGACCAGTTTCGCCGCACCGATCGTTTCCGGCGTGATCGCCTTGATGCTGCAAGCCAACCCCAATCTGGGCTACCGCGACGTGCAACAGATACTCGCGGTGTCTGCGCGCAAGGTCGAGGACGGAGCCACGCAATGGAACGATAACGGCGCGCGTAACTGGAATGGGGGAGGGATGCACGCCAGTCACGATTATGGTTTCGGTAACGTGGATGCGCGAGCGGCTGTGCGCCTGGCTGAAAGCTGGATGACGCAAAGTACGGCAGACAATTTAATGTTCATTTCAGCGTCCAGCGGTGTGCTTGGACAAGTTGTCGGTGCAGGCGAAAGTATCGCCCCCAAACTGGAGATGCCCGCTGGGTTGAACATCGAGCATGTGGAGATCGATTTCGACGCACAGGTCGGGCGGTTAGGCGATCTGGTGGTTAGACTGATTTCGCCCAATGGTACGCAAAGCCTGTTGCTTGACCGGGCTGGCAAAGTCCCGCTGGCGACGCCGGGCGCCAGCGACGCGGACGTTGGCAGCACTCAGGAGGGCGCATTCAAATACACCTTCATGTCGACCCATGCCTGGGGTGAAGACTTGGCGGGGGACTGGACATTACAGGTGACCAATACGGCCAATGGCCTGCCTGTCACGCTCAATAACTGGTCCTTGCGACTGTTCGGTGCCGACGCGACAGGTAACGACAGCTACTTCTATACCGATGAATTCGCCGATTCGGTCAAGCGTCAGGCGCAGCGCGCCGTTCTCGATGACGGATCGGGACGCAATACGATCAATGCGGCAGCCGTCAGCGGCGATGTCTCGGTGGACCTGAGTACAGGCACGGCGATGATCGGCGGCGTCGCATTGACGGTGAACAATGCTCAAGCGATCCACAATCTGCTCAGCGGCGACGGCAATGACACGCTGATAGCCGGGCCCTCCGACAGCCTGCTCAACGGAGGCCGTGGCACGAACACCCTGGTCGGTGGCGCAGGCAAAGACGTGTTCGTCGTGCACCGGCGTGGTGGTGGGCTCGACACGCTGGTCAATTTCGATCCCGCCCGCGCAGAGGTGATCAACCTGGTCGGCTTCAAAGGTAAAACATTCAGCGATCTTCGGCTCGCCCAGCAAGAGGCGGACGTGCTGGTCGAGCTGGGCGACGGGCAAAATCTTCTGTTGAAAAATCAGCTGACCGCTGCGATAGGCGCAAGCCACTTCAAGTTCCAGACGACCTTTGTGGCCCCGGTCGTCCTGACTGAAACCCCGACAGTTGATCCGACACCCCTTACTCCCGATATTGCGCAGGACCCGCCAGGCACGGTGACCCTGAACGGTGGCGCAGAAGGAGTACGTCTTTCAACGGATGCCACTGGGCAATTTGTCGCCTCTCTGTCGGGCAAGGTGTATAGCCACGATAGCGAAGCATCCAATGTTTTTGTTGTCGCAAGGCAAGAGGGCGTGTCGAACTACAACAATGCGCTGCGTGGTTTTCGGCAAGGTGCCGACAAGATCGATCTGAGTCAGACCGGCATCACTGATTTCAGCGCCTTGTCGATCAGCAAGGTGAACCGTTCCACGATCAACAATATTGCGCTGGTTCACGGCGTGGAGATCAGTACTGGCACAGCGGACCCCGATTCGACTGTCAAACTGTTGTATCTGGATGCGCTGGAAGTGTCTCAGTTGAGTGCCTCCGACTTCATATTCGCTCCCCCTGAGGCCCTGCCAAACGTCATTCCAATGGCGGAGCGCTTGCCGGTTGCTGAATATTTGCTGGGCACCCCATCGGGCGACTTTTCGACTGAGGACGTTTTCACGGGTGAACAGGCAGGCGGTTCAGCCGCGTTCGCGCAGCAATACCAGGCTGACGCGCTGGTTCAGGCGATGGCGATGTTTGCGCCACAGGATGCTGCCGCATTGACGTTCATGCCAATGGAGCCAAGGTCGGTACACCCTGTCCTGGTGGCGAGTGCTGCCTGAGTAGAAAGTAAAAACCCGCCGATGAGTGATCGTCGGCGGGTTTTTTTGTGTCTGTGAGATCGCTTCGCTGCGGTGCGGCGATCCGACAAGCCAGCATCAGGATGCGTGTTATCGCACCATGACCGTACAACGCGGACCCCATAGGAGCTGGCTTGCCAGCGAAGAGGCCGGTACAGGCACCCAAGACTTGGCAGAATACTCACGCTTCATCTGCCGCAACCCCCCATCCTTCCCCAGCCAAAAGTAGTCCAAAAAGTTCAACGCTGTAGGAAAACTCCATTTGTAACCTTTTCCTATACGTAATTACCCGATTGACCATTCTTTGTCAGACCAGGATTACACCTGCTTCGGAAGTCGGTAACTGACATTAATTAAAGTGACCAGGTAATATTCTCGGCAGATGAAGTGTGTTGTTTCGATCGAACGGATTCCGCTTCGGTAACACTTTAACTGGGGAGGGTAAAGTATGCCGGTCAAGCTGGCTTCAGCGCTGGAAAGCGCATTAACGATCGACTCTAACCACTCCCTTAGGCTTTCGTAGTCACTCCGTTTTCGGAGAGGATATTTCCAATACGGGAGGCAACGCCGCCGCAATTTCTGACCTGCGTATGAACTGCTAACTTCATTAATGCTATCGGATTTGGACTGCAAGAATGTCGGAAGGGGGCAAGTATAATTTATTTGTAAATTTTAATAGTGTTGTTTGCAGAGTGAGTGAGCTCGATTCTCAGTTGTATATAAAGTGTTTTCGCGAATTAGAGTTGATTGTGCTGTCGTCGGGAGTTGTGGTGTGGGATATAAAATATTCGATGTTCCCAGTGGTTATGTGCCTAGTGTTTTTGAAATTGTTTTTTTAGTTATTATTATGATGTTTTTTTCTGTTGTTTCCTTGTGGCACGTTGGTAAGGTGATAGAAATCCCTTCGGTTCCAAGAGTAGTTGTTTTGGAGCGCGCTTTTATATACGGGGATATTTCGAAGGCCTCAAAAATTACTTCGAATTTATATCTCAGGGTTGGGCCGGATGATGAAGCGTATGATTATGTTATCGAGGCTTCTACTCAGGATATTCAGCGCTTGGATTTGGGTAAGTCGCGAAAGCTATGGGTCGCTGTAGAGCCGGATCGGAGTAAACGATTTGTTTGGGGGGTGTATGATAATGAGCTCGGGTTGTTGATAAGTCGTAAAGATATTTTGGAGTGGGTGCAATACAGTAACTCGGCAAATTATTTTGTGATTGTTACATGGGGTTTTCTTTCTCTGTATTTGCTATTTGTGCTTTTCAAACATGGTGTTTGGAATAGAGTTTTGGCGAAAAGGATAGCGTGTGAAAATCGAGCAGATTGATAATGGAATATTTGTAATTGACGAGTTCACCGGAGCAGCAATCGATACTCGCCATTCTGGTTGGTTGCCTTCGGTGAAGTGCGTCCCTTCGTCATGCGGATCAGCGCTTGCTTGAGCAGCCCCAACAGCGGTCCTCCCTTTCGGACCGAATACTCCCTATGCGCGCCGGTCAAGCATCCAAAGCGTGGGGGTTATAGTGTGCGAAATAGAAAATTATCTATTCCTGATGGGTATGTGCTGAATGTATTTGAAGCTGTTTTTTTTATGATTATAATTGTATTTTTTTCTGTTATTTCGTTTTGGTGCTTTGAAAAAATAGTAAAAATTCCTTCGACTCCAAAAAAAGTGGTTTTGGAGAGCGCAGTAATACATAAGGGCCTTTGGGAAGCGTCAAAGACTACGTCGTATTTGTATCTGAGGGTTGGGCAGGGTGATGATGAATACGATTATGTTATCGAAGCTTCTAGTCGTGATGTTCAATACTTGGATTTGAGTAGGTCGCGAAAGCTATGGGTCGCTGTAGAGCCGGATCGAAGTAAGCGATTTGTTTGGGGGGTATATAATAGTGAGTTGGAGTTGTTGATAAGTCGTCAAGATATATTGATGTGGGCGCTGCAGAACAATATTTCAAATTATTTTATAATTTTCACATGGAGTATTGGTTCTCTGTATTTGCTGTTTTTGATTTTCAGGAATGGTATTTGGAATAGGTTTTTAGCGAAAAGGATAGCGCGTGAAAATCGAGCAGGTTGATAATGTAATAATTGTAATTGGTGTGGTGATGAATAGGGTTTCTGTTTAGGAGGAAGTGAGTGTTATATTAGGAGCTGGCATTCACAGGTTCTCATTTGGCCAATAATAAAAAATACCGTCGATGAGTGATTGTCGGCGGGTTTTTTTGTGACCTTTAGATCGTCTTCGCGAGCAGGCTCGCTC
>DQGF01000400.1:0-1312 GCA_003525045.1 Pseudomonas sp.
GCGAGCAAGCTCGCTCCTACAACGGGCAGCCCCAGCAAAACAGGCTCAGCAGCCGCAAAGGGCGCTATCCAAAACCTTGCGCAACTCCAACGGATGATCAACCACCACATCCGCCCCCCAATGCCGCGGGTTATCGTCCGGATGGATGTAGCCAAAGGTCACGGCAGCGGTCCTGGTGCCAGCATCGCGACCAGACTCGATATCACGCAGGTCATCACCCACAAACAGGACGCTGGCCGGGTCCAGGTCGAGCATCTTGCAGGCGAGGATCAACGGCTCCGGATCCGGCTTGCTGTTTTTCACGTGGTCCGGGCAAATCAGCAACGCCGAGCGCTCGGCCAGGCCCAGCCGCTGCATGATCGGCTCAGCGAATCGCAGCGGCTTGTTGGTGACCACGCCCCAGATCAGGTTGGCTTTTTCGATATCGGCCAGCAGTTCGCCCATGCCGTCGAACAACTTGCTGTGAACGGCGCAACCCACGAGGTAACGCTCCAGGAACTCCAGGCGCAATTCCTCGAAGCCCGGCGATTCCGGGTCCATGGAGAAGGTCACGGCGACCATTGCCTTGGCGCCGCCGGAGATCTCATCGCGAATATGTTTGTCGTTGATCGGCGGCAAGCCGCGGTCGGCACGCATCGCCTGACAGATGGCAATGAAGTCCGGCGCGGTGTCGAGCAGCGTGCCGTCCATGTCGAAAAGGACTGCTCTGATTCGCATCGGCTTACTCCTCGCGCAGGGTCTGGATCATGTAATTGACGTCCACGTCGGACGCGAGCTTGTAGTGCTTGGTCAGCGGGTTGTAAGTCAGGCCGATGATGTCCTTGACGGTCAGGCCGGCCATGCGGCTCCAGGCGCCCAGCTCGGACGGGCGGATGAATTTCTTGAAGTCGTGGGTGCCGCGCGGCAGCAGCTTCATGATGTATTCGGCGCCAACGATGGCGAACAGGTACGCCTTCGGATTGCGGTTGATGGTGGAGAAGAACACCTGGCCACCGGGTTTGACCATGCGGAAGCAGGCGCGGATCACCGAGGAGGGGTCCGGCACGTGCTCGAGCATTTCCAGGCAGGTGACCACGTCGAACTGCTCGGGCATCTCTTCGGCCAAGGCTTCGGCGGTGATCTGCCGATACTCGACGCTCACGCCCGACTCCAGTTGGTGCAATTGCGCGACCGCCAGCGGCGCTTCGCCCATATCGATGCCCATCACGGTGGCGCCGCGCTGGGCCATGGCCTCGCTGAGGATGCCGCCGCCGCAACCGACGTCGAGGACTTTCTTGCCGGCCAGGTGGACCCGTTCGTCAATCCAGTTGAC
>DQGF01000400.1:1538-2188 GCA_003525045.1 Pseudomonas sp.
TCGCTGAGGATGCCGCCGCCGCAGCCGACGTCGAGGACCGTCCTGCCGGCGAGCGCGGCGTGCTCGTCAATCCAGTTGACCCGCAGCGGGTTGATGTCGTGCAGCGGTTTGAACTCGCTTTCGCGGTCCCACCAGCGATGGGCCAGGGCTTCGAATTTGGCGATTTCGGCGTAGTCGACGTTGCTCATGTTCAGTCCTCTAAAACTTGAAAAATCCTGTTGCCCCGACCGGGGGGCTTACAATTCGGTATGGCCGCTGATGCGTTGGCCCCAGGCCTTGGCGGTGGCACACAGCTGTGCTTCATCGAGGCGGGTCAGGCGACGGTCGTCGAGCAGTTGCTTGCCGGCGACCCAAAGGTGTTTCACGCAGTCGCGGCCGGTGGCATATATAAGCTGCGACACCGGGTCGTAGACCGGTTGCTGCGCCAGGCCCGAGAGATCGAAGGCCACGATGTCCGCGGCTTTGCCGATTTCCAGCGAGCCGACCTCGGCTTCGATCCCCAGCGCGCGGGCACCGTTGAGGGTGGCCATGCGTAGCGCGCGATGGGCGTCCAGCGCGGTGGCCGAGCCGGCGACGGCCTTGGCCAGCAACGCAGCGGTGCGGGTCTCGCCGAGCAGGTCGAGGTCATTGTTGCTCGCCGCGCCATCGGT
>DQGF01000400.1:2494-5376 GCA_003525045.1 Pseudomonas sp.
CCATCGGTGCCGACCGCAACATTGCCGCCGCCCTGCCACAAACGCTCCACCGGGCAGAAGCCGCTGGCCAGCTTCAGGTTCGATTCCGGGCAATGGATCACGTTGGTGTTGCTTTCTACCAGCAGCACCAGGTCCTCATCGCTGATCTGCGTCATATGAACGGCCTGGAAACGCGGCCCCAGGAGGCCCAGGCGGCCGAGGCGGGCCAACGGGCGTTCGCCACATTGCTCGACCGACTGCTGCACTTCGAAGGCGGTTTCGTGGACATGCATGTGAATCGAGGCGTCCAGTTCTTCGGCGATTACCCGGATTTTTTCCAGGTTTTGGTCGCCCACGGTGTAGGGTGCATGGGGGCCGAAGGTAACTTTGATACGCTCGTGGTGCTTGAGATCGTTGAACAGTTCGACGCCCTGACGAATGGCGTCGTCCGCGGTGCTGGCGCCCGGGATCGGAAAGTCGAGGATCGGAATGGCGATTTGTCCGCGAATACCGCTGTTATGGACCCGCTCGCTGGCAATCTTCGGGAAAAAATACATGTCGGAGAAGCAAGTGATGCCCCCTTTGATCTGCTCGGCAATCGCCAGGTCGGTGCCGTCGCGGACAAACGCCTCGTCAACCCATTTTGCCTCTGCCGGCCAGATGTGATTTTCCAGCCAGGACATTAGCGGCAGATCATCCGCCAGGCCGCGGAACAGTGTCATCGCGGCATGCCCGTGAGCATTGATCAGGCCAGGGCAGAGCAGCATGTCCGGCAGTTCGCGGATTTCGCTTGCCTCAAGCTTCAGTGCCGCAGCACGCGGGCCGATAAAGACTATGCGCCCGTCGCGGATGCCAAGGGCATGCTCTTTGAGGACAACGCCAGCGGGTTCGACCGGTACCAGCCAGGTCGGCAGCAATAACAGGTCGAGCGCAGTGGCAGTGTTAGGCATCGAGGATCGGTTCCAGTGCTTTTATAAAGGATGGCGAAGTATACCCGAGCGTCTTCGCGGGGGGATCGCTATAATCGGCGGCTTTTGTTTCTGAGTGCGGGGTGGGGAATGCGCGATCGACTGTTGGCTGCGGAGAAGGTGAAGGCCATCGATTGGCGTGATGGCGCCCTGTATCTGCTGGATCAACGTATTTTGCCGTTCGAGGAAACGTGGATCGCCTACACCAGCGCCGCTGGCGTGGCGGCGGCCATTCGCTCGATGGTAGTGCGCGGCGCGCCGGCCATCGGCATCAGTGCTGCTTATGGCGTGGTGCTGGCGGCCCGGGCCCGGTTTGCCGAAGGCGGCAACTGGAAGGCGGCACTGGAAGAGGATTTCGCCCTGCTGGCCGATGCCCGTCCGACCGCCGTCAATCTGTTCTGGGCCCTGGGTCGGATGCGCGAACGGCTTGGGCGTCTCAAGCATCACGCCGATCCGCTGGCGGTGCTGGAAGCGGAGGCCCTTGCCATTCATGAAAGTGATCGCGAAGCCAACCTGACCATGGCGCAACTGGGTGTGGACCTGATTCGCAAGCATCAGGGCAATGCTCAGGCGTTCCTGACCCATTGCAACACCGGCGCACTGGCCACCGGCGGCTTCGGTACGGCGCTGGGGGTGATTCGTGGGGCGTTCATCGAAGGCATGGTCGAACGGGTATACGCCGACGAAACCCGGCCCTGGCTGCAAGGTTCACGGTTGACTGCATGGGAATTGGCCAACGAGGGTATTCCGGTGACGCTCAATGCCGACTCGGCCGCTGCCCATATCATGAAAACCAAGGGCGTTACCTGGGTGATCGTCGGTGCCGACCGCATCACCGCCAATGGCGACGTGGCCAACAAGATCGGTACCTATCAGCTGGCGGTGAATGCCATGCACCACGGTGTACGGTTCATGGTCGTGGCGCCGAGTTCGACCATCGACATGAGCCTGGCCAGTGGCGACGACATTCCGATCGAGGAGCGTGATGGCCGCGAGTTGCTGGAGGTCGGCGGCAAGCGGGTCGGGGCTGATGTCGATGCGTTCAATCCGGTGTTCGACGTGACCCCGGCTGACCTGATCGATGCGATCGTCACCGAAAAGGGCATTGTCGAGCGCCCGGATACGGCGAAAATGGCGCAGTTGATGTGCCGTAAGCGGTTGCATTAAAGGTATCTGGCGCCTTCGCTCGCCTGTTTGGCGAACGACATCGATGACCGTGTCGCTCGCCTGTTGCGAACGACATCGGCCCCTGTAGGAGCGAGGCTTGCCCGCGAAGAGGCCGTAATAGTCACCCAATAGCCTTCTTTCATCCCGAAATTCTTCCTCAAAAAGGGCTCTAAGGCTCTCTCGTCCCCTTCAAGCCTGTCACCGGTCAACTAACTATGCTCCATGCGCATCAAGGGGATAGGTGCGTGGCGGCTCTTGTGATAACATCCGGCGTTTTCCGAGGCAGTCCCACGGGGTTGTCTTTACTGCGCAGATCCATGGCATAACTCGTTGATTTGTCGTAAGTCGGTGCACGGCACTCAGCCTGCAGCGGCGAGCTTCGTTCGTCCCATATGGATGTGACGAAGTTTCACCAGAAAAAGGAATCAGGCTTCTCATGGGCGAACTGGCCAAAGAAATCCTCCCGGTCAATATCGAAGACGAGCTGAAGCAGTCCTACCTCGACTACGCGATGAGCGTAATTGTCGGGCGGGCACTGCCGGATGCGCGCGATGGCTTGAAGCCCGTGCACCGGCGTGTGCTGTTCGCGATGAGCGAGCTGGGCAACGACTTCAACAAGCCGTACAAGAAATCTGCCCGTGTTGTCGGTGACGTGATCGGTAAGTATCACCCGCACGGTGATACCGCGGTGTACGACACCATCGTTCGGATGGCGCAGCCATTCTCGCTGCGCTACCTGCTGGTAGACGGCCAGGGCAACTTCGGTTC
>DQGF01000400.1:5692-5863 GCA_003525045.1 Pseudomonas sp.
GGCGACAACGCCGCGGCCATGCGATACACCGAAGTGCGCATGACCAAGCTGGCGCACGAGCTGCTGGCGGACCTGCACAAAGAAACCGTGGACTGGGTGCCGAACTACGACGGCACCGAAATGATCCCGGCGGTCATGCCGACCCGTATTCCCAACCTGCTGGTCAACGGC
>DQGF01000398.1:0-13505 GCA_003525045.1 Pseudomonas sp.
TCCCAGCTGAGCTAATCACCCTTCACTTTCGGTGTGGCGCGCATTCTACGTAGCGCCCTCACCTCTGGCAAGCACTTTTTTAATTAATTTTTTCAGGCCTTCCAAAGGCTTAGCGAAGGGTTGGCCTATGGCGCCGCGAAGAGAATAATGCCCCCCTTTGTATAAAGGAGAGACTCACCCCATGTGGTTCAAAAACCTGCTTATCTACCGCCTGACCCAAGATCTGCCTTTTGATGCCGAGGCGTTGGAAACTGCACTGGCCACCAAACCGGCGCGTCCATGTGCTAGCCAGGAGTTGACCACCTACGGTTTCGTCGCGCCATTTGGCAAAGGCGAAGATGCTCCGCTGGTTCACGTCAGTGGCGACTTCCTGTTGATTTCAGCACGTAAAGAAGAACGCATCTTGCCGGGCAGCGTCGTGCGTGACGCCGTGAAGGAAAAGGTCGAAGAGATCGAAGCCGAACAAATGCGCAAGGTCTACAAAAAGGAACGTGATCAGATCAAGGATGAAATCATTCAGGCCTTCCTGCCGCGTGCCTTCATTCGTCGTTCGTCGACCTTCGCGGCCATCGCACCCAAGCAGGGCCTGATTCTGGTTAACTCTGCCAGCCCGAAACGCGCCGAAGACCTGTTGTCCACCTTGCGTGAAGTCATCGGCTCGCTGCCGGTACGTCCGCTGACCGTGAAAATGTCGCCGACTGCGACCATGACTGAATGGGTCACTACCCAGAAAGTCGCGGACGACTTCTTCGTGCTGGACGAGTGTGAACTGCGTGACACCCACGAAGATGGCGGCATCGTGCGTTGCAAGCGTCAGGACCTGACCAGCGAAGAAATCCAGTTGCACCTGAGCACCGGCAAAGTGGTCACTCAGTTGTCGCTGGCCTGGCAAGACAAGCTGTCGTTCGTTCTCGATGACAAGATGGTGGTCAAGCGCCTGAAGTTCGAAGACCTGCTGCAAGACCAGGCGGAACAGGACGGTGGCGAAGAAGCACTGGGCCAACTGGATGCCAGCTTCACCCTGATGATGCTGACCTTCGGTGATTACCTGCCGGCGCTGGTTGAAGCGCTGGGCGGGGAAGAGATGCCGCAGGGGATCTAAAGGCTGGTGATGCTCTACTGTGGGAGCGACCCTGCTCGCGAAGGCGTCATATCAGTCAACATCATTGTTGAATGAAAGATCGCTTTCGCGAGCAGGCTCGCTCCCACATTGGTTTTGTGGTTGCTCTTGATAACCCGGGTTAATAATGGGCACTATACTGCGCACCGGGAGGACGACCTCGCGGCTCGATCGAGTCATTAATCTGGGGACGACCCCGTCAATCGATGGAGGTCTCTCATGTCCTGGATCATTCTGTTTTTCGCCGGCCTCTTCGAAGTCGGTTGGGCCGTCGGCCTGAAGTACACCGACGGATTCAGCCGCCCTCTCCCCACCGCATTGACCGTTGCCGCCATGGCCATCAGCCTTGGCTTGCTGGGTCTTGCCATGAAGGAATTGCCGCTGGGCACGGCCTATGCGATCTGGACGGGTGTGGGGGCAGTCGGGACAGTGATCGCTGGGATCATTCTGTTCGGCGAATCCATGGCGCTGTTTCGATTGGCCAGTGTGGCGCTGATCATTGCAGGCCTGGTTGGACTGAAAGTCAGCGCCTAGTCATTTGCAGCGGTCACTAAAAAGCCCGCCCCTCTATCGATTCGGACAGGGGGAGCGGGCTTTTTCAATACAGTAAATAACGGATCAGCTTTCGGCCAGCGCCATACGCTCTCGCATCACCGGGGCCTTTTCCGCCTGCTCAAGCTGCATACAGCGCTCCAGGAACAGGAACATGTAGTCGTAGCTCTTGCAGACGGCCTGACGCAGTTCCACCTGGAGTGACTTGCTCGGATTCATGCCCGCCAGCGTGCAGATGATTTCCAGCGCTTCCCACGGATGGGCATCGTCATACTGGGCATGCATCTTCAGCCACTTCATGGCCCGCTTGCGATCCTCCTCGGGGAACGATGCCGCGTAGACGCCACTGGAACAGACCAGCGCCGACCACTCCCCGGTCGCGCCTTCAATGGCGTAGTTGGTGGCGGCAATGGCAACGATCAGCGAATCCGCCGAACTGGTGTGCCAACACCAGTGGCTCAACGCATGAAGTTCCGGGGCAACCTGTTGCGCTTGCAGATCTTCCAGGCTGACACCGTGAGCACGGCTCCAGTGCACCCAGTAATCGGCGTGATTGAGTTCCACGCGAATATTACGCATCAGCCAGCGACGCGCCATGTCTTCGCCTGGATGGCGGGCAAAGCGAGTCTTGGTCAGGTTCTGTGCCATGTATAAAGCGAACTGTTCGACCACGGGCCAGCCACCAATCAGGTAGTGACGCATGGTCTTTGCACTGAGTTTGTTATCACGCAGACGCTGGTACAGTTCGTGTTCGACAACCCGGCGCTTGCTCTCGCTGCAATCCTGGATCAGGCGCTGAGCCCAGGCGGGATAACTTGCAGCTTCCATGAGTGGTCCGGTTCTAATGAATGTGTCGATCACTGTCGGGCTCCTTTTGATTGTGATTGTAAGGACCAGCAAGAGATTTCAGCGGAACGTGCCAGGCGCCTTGAACAACAAGGGCCGAGGCCGCGCAGGACGACTTTGCAGACTATCGCAGGTAAACAGATGCGGGCGTTCAATCACATACCCTTGAGCGTAATCCACCCCGATTTCCAGCAATGCCTGCTCGATCTGGGGTGTCTCGACAAACTCGGCAATCGTACGCTTACCCATGACATGACCGATGTGATTGATCACTTCGACCATGGCGCGGTTAATCGGGTCGTCCAGCATATCCTTTACGAAACTCCCGTCGATCTTCAGGAAGTCTACAGGCAAATGTTTCAAATACGCGAATGAGGACATTCCGGCGCAAAAATCATCCAGCGAAAAATGGCAACCTAACCCTTTGAGCTCATTGATAAATCTGATTGCGCTTCCGAGATTGGAAATTGCGCTCGTTTCTGTAATTTCAAAACAAATCATTTCAGGTGGAATCGCATACGCAACAAATTGTTCACGCAGGAAGTCGAGGAACGCCTCATCTCCGATAGTCGTGCCTGACAGATTTATCGCACACATCGCCAACGGACAGTTGCGCTTTTCAGCCATGCATTGGGCAATGATCTTGAACACGTTTTCCACGACCCAGCGGTCAAGGGACGTCATCAGGCCGTAACGTTCGGCCGCCGGAATGAAGCTGTCGGGCAAAATCATCCGTCCGGCTTCATCATGCAGACGCAACAGAATTTCGATGTGCCCGCCGCCCGGATCGGTATGCCCAAGGGGCGCGATTTCCTGGGCGTATAAACAGAAGCGGTTGTCTTCGAGCGCCATATGCAAACGTTGCACCCAGGCCATCTCGCCAAAGCGCAGGGACAGTTCCGAATCGTCGGCATGATAGACCTGAACCCGGTTGCGCCCCTTTTCCTTGGCCATGTAGCAGGCCATGTCCGCAGCGCGCAGCGAGGCTTCGAGGGTGGTCGGACTTTGTGTGACATGCACCAGGCCGATGCTCACGGTGGTCACGAAGGGTCGGCCTTTCCAGACGAAGTGCAGGTTCTGTACGGTCTGGCGCAAACCCTCGGCAATTTTCTCCGCAGGTTCCGCAGCACAGTTTTCCAGCAGGATGCCAAACTCGTCGCCGCCCAGTCGGGCCAGGGTATCGCCTTCGCGCAGGCCGGATTGCAACAACGCACAGATATGGCGCAGCAACTCGTCGCCCGCCGCGTGACCGCAGGTATCGTTCACCAGTTTGAACTGATCCAGGTCGAGGAACATCAGCGCATGGCGCCCCGAATGCCGCGTCAGATTGTGCAGCGCCTGCTCCAGGCGATACTCGAATTCGCGGCGGTTGGCCAGCCCGGTCAGCGCGTCATGGGTCGCCTGCCAGGAGAGATTGGCAATGTATTGTCGCTCCTGGGTCATGTCGTGCAGTACCAGCACGGTACCACTGACCTTGCCGGCATTACGGATCGGCGCACCGACCAGGGTGACCGACACCGTGCTGCCGTCCAGGCGTTGAATCAATTTGGAGTGTTCGCTGCCGCCGCTGAGTTGCCCGCTCAAAATATGCTCGATCAGGGTAAAGCCCTCGGCCTGAGCGTTCTCGTCCAGCAGATTGAACAGCGCTGCCAAGGGCAAACCTGTCGCCTGTTCGGCCTTCCAATGCGTCAACGCCTCAGCGGCCGGGTTCATGTAGGCGATCGCGCCTTCGACATCCGTGGTGATCACGCCATCGCCAATCGATTGCAGAGTGATCTGCGCCCGGTCTTTTTCCAATTGCAGCGCGTTGGCGAAGGCATGGCGCTGCTTGAGCAACTTGTGGGTGCGCATCAACGCCAGGACGATCAAGCCCAGGGCCGTGGCGAGATTCGTCACCAACAGAAGCCGCAGGATCACCCGCGAGCCTTCGCCCAAGGCATCACTGAACGCCTTCGCCGTCGGTGTCACGCCATCATTGATCGCGTATATCTGCTCCTTCCAGCGTTTGATGTCGGCCTCTGTGGCCTGGCTGGCGGTGATGCGCCGATGCATCTGCTGCGCAACGTCATCGAGTCGCACCAGGTAGGCGTCCCCCACCGTCCAGAGGTCGATGGCTTTTTCCAGGTAGCTGAAGTGCCGAAAGTTGAGGTACAGCCAGATCAGACTGGGAACGTCATCCGGATGGTTACCTCCCTTGAGAATCGCCAATCGCGCCGCTTCGATATTCGGTGGTCGATGGTCCAGCGCCAGACGCAACTCGTGACCACCCTCAGGCACGGCAATGGCGTTCTGGTATTTGCGAAAAATCGTCTCGTCACGACTGTCGGCGTAGAGATTGAGGTAAAAGATGGCGTCTTTCTGGCCCTTGGACCACAGGCTTTCGCCGGCAACGTAGCCGCGAACCGCCGACAGCATGTACAGACTGACACCACCGAGCAGCGCCTGAAACAGCACGACAGCGATAAAAGGCCAGACGATGCCCAACAACCGGGGCGTTCCGAGAGTCCGAGTTAGATTCATGAGGTCCCTTGCATTAGCACTGCCCGTTCGTCGTCCGGACGAAATCGCTACAGCTAGACTAGGGTGCGTTCTACGTCCCTGCAAGTGAGAACCTATCGTCACCAGCAAGTGCCCGCATTAATAAAAAACCACCCTTCGGCCCCTCGCGACATATATCTACCGCACGGACTCTCTTCCAAGTCGCTGTAATCGGCAGCAATCGCCCCTGTGGAACCACAGGGAACCGCCCGAAACATGACAAGAGAGCACCCTCATGCAAACGATGATTTCAAATGGCGCTTCAAGCGTCCCAAGCACCTCATCCCCCACCGCCGCCGAGGTTCATCAGGGTCAACTCGAGGACTATGAGCTGTTGATAACTGTTCTGCGCGCGTATTCAGGTTCGCTGGATGATTTTTCACAAATGCTGATCAAGCCGAGCGTTTTTTCACCCTTGGACCAGGAACACGAAACCGGGCAAGGCGCGTTGCAGCAATTGCTTGAGGACGCCGACTACCGGGCGTTGTGCCAAACCAACAAAGTGTCCCCGAACCACCTGATCGTGACCTTGAAAGAAGGGGCTTTTGTCTATGAAACATTTAATCAAGACGGTGCAAACAAGACCGAACTGACCCTGACAGGAAACGCGCAATGGCAACCACTTCGAACGCGGATCGAAAAATCTGTCTCGCTGATAGGCGGACAAATTCGCTATGACCGCCTTATCTCGGCACCCAGAATTGCCACGTATTACGCAATGGCCCCGTGGGATCCGACAAAACCTGCTGAACATCAGGCCGCAATCGACGCCCTGCGAGAAAAGATCGCAAGCTACCAGCTGGGGCTTGAAGAAGATTTCAACTTACTGGACCTGAAGGCAGATTTTACCGACCCACTTCGCCAGGCCTCTATCGAAGGCGCCCTGACAGCCGATTCCCAAGAAGAAATGCAACGGGAGTTCATAACGGGCGAAATCAAAAGAGTCATCCAGTCGTTTCTGCCTGATGGAGTCACATCCCCGCTGACCCATTTGGCCAATGACGTTCTTGTGTCGGCCGAGCCTGAAAGGGTTCGTGCCCAGCCAACCGCTTTTCTTAAAAAGATCCTGCAAGGCGCCGAAGCCAGAAAACTGGGAGATCGCTTACTTTCAACGTTGGATTGGTACGGAGGGAAACCCGGTGAAGAGACCGCGCCGCACATTCGCGTCAAAGTGGTCGCCAACGCACTGCAGATCTGGTTCCACTCGCAACTCCTCGAGTATCCCGACAGGATCGCCGGCTACGATTTGCAATCCCGCTCAAACTGGGGGAAGAGTTATAAAAATATATGGAGGGCATTTGAAAACCATTTGTTAACGTCAAAACGGGCATCTTCGGAGAAAGAAGCCATTGTCATGGCGAGACTGTACCTCTGCCAGTTTCCAGCCGAATTCCGCATCACCGACATTCCGTCGGAACTGTCTTATAGAGGTTCGGTCGTTTGGGTCAACTTTGTGACTGGCGTAACCCTCGTCAAATCCGCCACCCCCAAGGCGCTGTACAGACAAAGCTTCCAGAAGTTGGTCAACTTGCCCTTGATACTCAGTGAGGGTGCATCGCAAGAGCACTTGTATGAGGTGAGTCTGGCGAGGTTGCTACCGACGGTGGACTGGGCGGTAACCCAAGGCGTCATCCCTCAAAAACCCTATGAAGAATATTCACAGGCCGAAACTGAACGAGCGCTATCCGAACTGGATAAACACACCCAAGAACTCAATGAAGCAGTCACCCGAATCAGCGAAGAACCACCCAAACGTCTATCCATCGCCGAGGCTGAAATCAAAAAGCTCTTTAAACAATGTGACTTAGTGTCGAATGGTCGAAAATTGGCGAGAAAAAAGTTCAGCGCCGGTGCTCGTCAAGCTAGCGGATACGACAAATACTCATTTGTCGACGTCCTGGCCTCCGGCAAGTTTGACGATAAAAAATGGTGGGTAACAGAAGGCGACGGTATCACCCGAACTGATCGATGGATCCGGATAGATGAAAACCGAACGATAAAGACCGATAGTCCGTGGGTGACATCGAACGGTAACGGCAGGCAGGTGGTCCTGCCACCGAACGCTGAGTTGCCCGATGTGCAAGCGCTATTCGACAATGAGTTCAAGCGCTATCTGGAATCGATCACCTCAGCCTATGAAACGCTCATCAGAACGCTGCTGGCGTCGCTTCCATTTACCGATCGTCAGGCGTTAGAGTTTGGTGAGGTGTGCGTCTACAGCCTGCGAGAACAAAGCCGATACAAAACTGCCGACGAGGAGACGGCGGAGGTAATTTTGCCGCTTAGAACACGTAATGGTCTGATACTGCAAGCGAGACATGGCGGAAAAAACCTTTATTACGAACTACTCCCCAAAGCCGGCGTGATTCGCCGTCTCGACTATTTTAATTCTGCGATGATAGGAGGATTTGCTCGTCCAGCGGGCCAGCTTATTGACGGTACTCAGTTACATGTACTAAACGCGAAGGCTTTGCCCTTGGATTGGGAAGCCCATTTAAACGGCAGCGCACCCAGAAAAAATGCCAACTGTGCGGCGATCGTAGAAATACTGGGTAGCGCGTTTGCGGCCGCGCCAGAAACAACACAATACTTACAAAACACTCCATTGACGTTATCGTCCACTCGCTCAGTGGCGATAAGTCATCATATCGCGACCGAACTATTGTTCGTGGACCCAAAAGCGCTTCGCAATTTCGCCTTTGGACAAACCCAGATTGATCGTGAGAGAGCTGAACTGGAAAAATTGGTCGCGATCACCAAATCGTTCGTACCTTTCTGGGGCAGTATCGAAGACCTGATGTCTGGCGACAGAAGCAAACAGCAATGGGGAGCTATCGGTCTTTTTCTCGATGTACTTTCATTCGCACTTCCGATGGGAAAATTTGCCGCTGGGTCAGTAAGACTGATCAATACTGCAGGTCAAATCGGCATTCGCGCCGCCCTTCCAGCGTTCGGCTCGCTGACGAGAAAACTGTTGATCTCGACGTTGAGGGCCGCGAATCCGCTTGATGTCATTCCCTCATTACTCAGAGGACTGGGAAACGGGTTGCGAGGATTAGGCAACTTCGTCATTTACATAACCAAGCTGACGGGGAAAGGCCAGCCCTACAAGTACGTGCGCAGCCTGGCTCAGTTGAGCGACATGGGTAACTGGAAGCCTTTGGCGATCGGCGATCAGTTAGCCACGGTCAAAGGAGTCGACGACGTATCGGTACGCAATATTGACTCCACAAGCACCCCCGACTACCGCCTTCTTGATCCGTTAACTTCAAAGCCTTACGGTCCGGCACTCTCAAGCGCTTCTGGCGAGCTTTCATTGGGGCGATCCCATTACAGCACCTTGGAAAATAACAACAGTCACGTGATGGTCGAGGTTTCTGAAAATACCCGCGTTCGAGAAATGCCTGAAGTTGATGGCCGAACCACGGTGTATCTCGATGATGTCCCCTACCGGCTGGATGACGACATCTTGCGCCGAGTCAACCTGATCGATGACAGCGAAGCACTGAAACTTGTCCCGTGCCGTATCCGCCGAGTGCCAGGGGAAACCGTCTGCCTCAATAGTTATGTCACTGCAACTGTCGCTCCGACACCCCCCATTGGCTCAGTGGACAAATCCAAGGGTTATGCACTGTGGTTTGGCGACAGCCTCTCCACACCACAAACATGGCGGCAGAATCAATACATCACACGCGATGGCGGGCTCTACCGAGTTACGGACAATGTACCTAGCCGCGTTCATGGCGATCTGAGAACTCTGGGCTTCAGACAAAACTATCTGGTGCCCCGCAGGAGAATTACCGCCACCATAGAGTTTCGAAAAGGTATTTACGCTCGCATTAACGTTCCTGGAACCTATGAGCAGACCACCGACATTCAACGGGTCGGGGCCATTGTGGTTCCCGCCATCGATGATACGGCCGTCCATGTTTTTACCCGGGTCAATACCGACCAGTACTATCTCGCGACAGTACCCAAGGGCAATAGTCTGAGCGAACCACTGGCATTCAACCGCCTGACGCCAGCCGACATGGCCCACGGCAAACTCGGCGACGAACTATCACGGGTATATACCGGCTCGCTGAATGCGAACAACACCGCCCGAATCCACGGAGTCGAGGCCGTCGAGCGCGCCATGAAAACCATGGAAGACATCGCGATCCCGCTTGGTACAACGGCTAATCCTGCAAGTAATATGCGATGGCTGAAGGTAGACACCAGCCCGGCAGAGGCATTGATGTTCGATCACTCAACCCGAATGATCGTCACCTCTCTACCGGAGGGTGCCGCTACCTGGACACGCAGTGGGGTAGCACCACAAGCCTTTCGGCAAAAAACAGCAGAAATCCTGGATACGCTTTTTCTGTCTCCGATAATCAAACCCAGACTTGCCGATCCTTACTTACGGATCCAGGACACAATGTCCAGACTGCACAACCTGCTACCCAGAAATACACGTCCAGCCAATGCCAGAAACATTGCCTTCGCCGATGTGATGACCACTTCGGGGCAAAGGGAAATCTACGTCAGTGTTTCCGGGGCTCAGCGCAGCACCGCCTATTTACCGTTGTTCCGCAGGTTGGGTGCCAATCAGGTACGGCAGGGGAATGCAACGTACTTCAACATCGACTTCAATCAGACTTTCCCGAAAACGAACCTCAATGTCACGCCAGAGGGAAAGATTCTGGCCATCCCCCGTACTATCAAAGATATCAAAACCTATAAACCGATAGATGCAACCAAACCAACCTCGCTGGACAGCGAAAGCAAATTGATCAAGGTTATTCGTGAGAAGTATCCCGACCCAACGCAAATCCGCTCCATCGACGTAGTGTCGACCATGCGGCCCTGTGAGTCGTGCTCAGTGGTCCTGCAACAGTTCGGACATGATGGCGGAAGAGACGCGCTCAAGGTGCTCTGGAACTGACTTACATCTGCTGCAAATGCCCATAAAGCTTGGCATACAAACCACCATCGGCAATCAATTGCTGATGGTCGCCATCCTCGGCAATTTGCCCGCCATCGAATACCAGCACCCGGTCGGCCTGCTTCACCGCGGACAACCGATGGGCAATGATCAAAGTGGTGCGATTGCTCAGGAACCGTGCCAACGCCTGGTGCAGATTGTATTCAGTGGCCGCGTCCAGGGCTGAAGTAGCTTCATCGAGGATCACCACCTTGGGTTCGGCCAGCACCATCCGCGCAATCGCCAGGCGCTGACGCTGCCCGCCGGACAAGCGCACGCCGGAACGCCCGACGATGCTGTCCAGGCCGTTGGGCAGTTCCCGAACCGTGTTGTGCAGTTGCGCAATTTCCAGCGCCTGCCAGCAAGCCTCGTCGCTACGTTCGCGGCCCATGGTCAGGTTGGCGCGCACGGTGTCGTTGAACAGTGCCGGATGTTGCAGGACCACGGCGACGTTTTCGCGTACGGTTTCCAGGCCGATCTCTTGCTGGGTCGAACCACCGAAGCGGATGGTCCCGGCGAGCGGTGTGTACAGCCCCAACAGCAACTGCACCAGGGTGCTTTTGCCGCCACCGCTGGCGCCGACAATCGCGACTTTTTCACCGGGGGCGATCGACAGGTTCATCTGGTTCAACACCAGCTCGTCGCCGTAACCGAAACTCAGTCCCTGAACTTCGATGCCGACGGTTTCGCGACCGTTGAACGGGTCGATACCGCCCGGGTATTCAGGCTCGTCGGCCCGGGCCAGCAGCTCGTTGATCCGCGACAGCGCGCCACCGGCAGCGTAGTAGGCGTATTGCAGGTTCAGCAGTTGTTCCACCGGACCGATCATGAACCACAGGTAGCTGAACACCGCCAGCATCTGCCCGATGGACAGGTCGGAAAACAGTACGGTGAGCATGGCTGCGGCACGAAAAATATCGATGCCGAACTGGAACAGCAAGCCGCTGGCACGGTTCGACGCATCGGTTTTCCACTGCGAACTCACCGCGTAATCGCGTACTTCACGGGCTCGTTGGCCCAGACGCCCGAGAAAAAAGCCCTGACGGTTGCCAGCGCGTACTTCCTGAATGGAATCGAGGGTTTCGGTCAGTGCCTGGGTGAAACGCGAGGTGCTGTCGTTCTCGAGTTTTTTCAGATGCTTGACCCGCTTGCCTAACTGCACCGTGGCGTAAATCACCAGCGGATTGAACAGCAGAATCAGCAGCGCCAGTTTCCAATGCATCCACATCAGAATGCCGGCAGTACCGACCAGGGTCAGCATGGCCACGAGGAAACGGCTGAGGGTTTCGCCGACGAATTTGTCCAGGGTGTCCAGGTCGGTGACCAGGTGGGTGGTCACCGTACCGCTGCCCAGACTTTCGTATTCACCCAGCGAGATGCGTTTGAGTCGCTCGATCAGGCGTACGCGAATGCGGTACACGATGTCCTTGGCCAGCGCCGCGAACAACTTCGCCTGCACGACGTTGAACAGCAGCGCAGCGCAGCGCAGGCCCAGGGTCACCAACAGCATCAGGCCTATATAGCCCGCGGCTTTCTGCCAGACTTCGGGCAGCGCGTGGTTCATGATTTTCAACGCGCTGTCACCGTGGCCGAGCAGCACTTCGTCCACCAACAAGGGCAACAGCAAGGGAATCGGCACACTGCACAGCGTCGCCAGCACGGCCACGCCGTTGGCGATCCACAGGGCTTTTTTATGCTGAAGGGCCAGGCGACGGATTTCTGCCCAGCTCAGACGATCGACACGCGAAGGGGCTGGCGCCTCATCGGGCAGGTCATGCACAGGCCGCGCGCTCCAGCCAACGGTCGAGCAGCGGCGACAACACACTCAGCGGCTGATAGCCATTGGTCAACAGCGCCAGCTGACCATCGCGTTCAGCCAGCAAGGTCGGGAAACCGGCGATGCCCAGGTCCTGGACCCAGGTGAAATCGGCAGCCGTTGCGGCATGCTGATCCGCACGGTCGAACGCGGCGGCGAACTCGATGCGCGGCAGACCGGCCTGCTCCGCCAGTTCCACCAACACACTGGCATGAGTGACATCCCGCCCCTCGGCATAGAACGCATGTTGTATCAGCCCGAGCAGTTTCCACGCACAATCCGGCGCCAGGCTGCGCGCCGTCACCAGGGCCCGACACGCGGGCTCGGTGTCGTAGACAAAGCCCTCGGGCAACGCGCCTTCCTGCTTGAACGGCTGGCCGGTGGCTTCGGTCACCGCCTGCCAGTGTTCAAGGATATAGCGTCGGGTCGTCGGCTCCAGCGCCGAGCCACTGCCGGTGCGCAAACCGCCCACCACCAGATGCACGTCCACCCCCGCTGCGTGCGCCTGCTCGACCAGCGCATTGGCAACCGGCGCAAAGCCCCAGCACCAGGAACACATCGGGTCCATCACATAGAGCAGGCGGCGTGCAGACATGATTCAAGCCTCTGAAGGGGTTTGCTTGTAGTTGTAGCCGATCGGATGAGGCATGTTGCGCGCCTTGGCCAGTTCGATCTGCTTTTGCCGGTCGATGGCGCTGCGACGGGTCTTCTCGCTCAGTTTATTCCAGCAATGCGGGCAACTGATACCGGCCACGTAGTGCTCGGATGCGCGGTCTTCGACGCTGACGGGTGTGCGACAGGCATGACATTGATCGTAGTCCCCTTCGCTCAGGTCGTGGCGTACGGTCACACGGTTATCGAACACAAAGCAGTCGCCCTGCCATTTGGTTTCTTCCTTCGGCACCTCTTCGAGGTACTTCAGAATGCCGCCCTTGAGGTGATAGACCTCGTCGAAGCCTTGGCTGAGCATGAAGCTCGACGCCTTTTCACAACGAATGCCGCCCGTGCAGAACATCGCGACTTTCTTGTGCACGGCCGGGTCGAAATGGGCTTTGATGTAGTCGGGGAATTCGCGAAAACTGGCGGTCTTGGGGTCGATGGCGCCTTCGAAAGTGCCGATCGAGACTTCGTAGTCGTTGCGGGTGTCGATCAACAGTACTTCGGGATCGCTGATCAGCGCATTCCAGTTGTGTGGATCGACGTAGGTGCCGACCTTTTTGTTCGGGTCCACGCCATCGACGCCGAGGGTGACGATTTCTTTCTTGAGTTTGACCTTGGTGCGATAGAACGGCTGTTCGTCGCAGTACGACTCTTTGTGGTCGATGTCGTCCATGCGCGGGTCGTTCTTGAGCCAGGCCATCAGCCCGTCGATACCTTCGCGGCTGCCGGACACGGTGCCGTTGATGCCTTCTTCAGCGATCAGCAGCGTGCCTTTGATGCCGTTGTCGACCATCGCTTGCAGCAGTGGCTCGCGCAGGGCGACGTAATCTTCCAGGGTGACGAACTTATACAGTGCCGCCACGACAATCTGTTGTGTCATGGGTGATTCTCCAGGTGGCTACCCTCGTAAGGGGTGAACCGGATGCGAAAAAAAACGCGCCGGGTGAGCGGCGCGTTGCGGATTGTAGCAAAGGAGCAGCCGTTAGCGGCAAGCTTCAAGCTTCAAG
>DQGF01000398.1:13822-16338 GCA_003525045.1 Pseudomonas sp.
CAAGCCAGAAGCGTGATGCCTCAAACTTGCAGCTTGCAGCTTAGAGCTGTTTTTGCTGCTTCTCTCCGCCCGCACAGGTTGGTGAGGCCGGGGCCGCGTCCATCTGTGCCCATTCTTCCGGCGTATAGGTGTGCAGCGCCAACGCATGGAACTCGCCCATCAGCTCGCCGAGCGTGCCGTAGACCTTCTGGTGACGCTTGACGCGATTGAGCCCTTCGAACTGCTGGCTGACCACCACAGCCTTGAAGTGGGTCTGCAACCCACGGCTGTGCATGTGGCTTTCATCCAGCACTTGCAGATGCTCGGGCTGTAACAGGCCCAGCGTCGATTCGATGCGTTGTTGCATGGTCATACCGGACTCCGCTTACGGCTTTTTCTTGGCTGGAGCGGCGCCTTTTGGCTCCAGCTCGGCCGTCATGTCAGCCAGCAGTTTGTTGACCACGGGCACTGCGCTTTCCAGTTTGGCCTGGGTCATCTGGGCCGATTGCTGAGTCAGCTGCGGCATTTTTTCCAGGACTTTCTTGCCCAATGGCGACTGGTAGAACGCGACCAGGTCCTTGAGTTCGGACTCACTGAAGTTAGTGGTGTAGAGCTTGACCATGTCCGGCTTCAGCTTGTTCCAGCCAATGGCTTGGTCCAGAGCGGCATTGGCCTTGGCCTGATAGGTTTCCAGCAGGGCTTTTTTCGACTCGGGGGCTTTGGTCTGTTCAAAGCGTTGAGCGAACATTTGCTGCACTTGCATGTACACCGGAGTGCCCAATTTGTCAGCGTGCGCCAGGGTCAGGAAAGCCTCGGCACTGGCGTTGTGGCTGGCGGTATCGGCAAAAACAGGGCCGCTGGCGCAAACCAGTGCAACCGCGGTACAGATGGCACGAAGACGAGTCATCGAGTTTCCTTTTCTAGCAGGCGAGGTAAGACCCCAAGGGCGTCCATTCTGCGCCTAAAAAACTCTGCGGCTCAACCCCAAGCCTTGTCGGGCCTGATTTAGAGAGGTTGAACGGTCAAATTCCAGACTGATGGAACCACAGCGGACGATCACGGCCTAAACTGCGCTATCAGACCTACAGGAGTGTGCATGATGAGCCGTATCGAAACCGACAGCCTTGGACAGGTTGAAGTCCCGGATGAGGCCTACTGGGGCGCTCAGACGCAACGCTCGCTGATTAATTTCGCCATCGGCAACGAACGCATGCCGCTGGCGGTGCTGCACGCGCTGGCGCTGATCAAGAAAGCCGCGGCGCGGGTCAATGACCGCAACGGTGACGTGCCCGCCGATATCGCCCGGTTGATCGAACAAGCCGCCGACGAAGTGCTCGACGGCAGCCACGACGACCAGTTCCCGCTGGTGGTCTGGCAGACCGGCAGCGGCACCCAGAGCAACATGAACGTCAACGAAGTGATCGCCGGCCGGGCCAATGAACTGGCTGGCAACCCGCGCGGTGGCAAGTCCCCGGTGCACCCCAACGATCACGTCAATCGCTCCCAGAGCTCCAACGACTGCTTCCCCACCGCGATGCACATCGCCGCGGCCCAGGCCGTCCAGCAGCATCTGCTGCCGGCGATCAGCGAATTGTCCGGTGGGTTGGCCGAGTTGTCGGCGCGACACATGAAACTGGTCAAGACCGGCCGCACCCACATGATGGATGCGACACCTATTACTTTCGGTCAGGAACTCTCGGCGTTCATCGCACAACTGGATTACGCCGAACGGGCAATCCGCAGCGCGCTGCCGGCTGTCTGTGAACTGGCCCAGGGCGGCACCGCCGTCGGCACAGGGTTGAATTCACCCCACGGGTTCGGCGAAGCGATTGCCGCCGAGCTGGCCGCCCTCTCCGGCTTGCCGTTCGTCACTGCGCCGAACAAGTTCGCTGCGCTGGCCGGCCATGAACCGCTGACCACGCTGTCGGGCGCGCTGAAAACCCTCGCCGTGACCCTGATGAAAATCGCCAACGACCTGCGCCTGCTGGGTTCCGGACCGCGTGCCGGTTTCGCCGAGGTGAAATTGCCGGCCAACGAACCGGGCAGTTCGATCATGCCCGGCAAGGTCAACCCGACCCAGTGCGAAGCGCTGTCGATGCTGGCTTGCCAGGTATTGGGCAACGACGTCGCCATCGGTTTTGCGGCGAGTCAGGGGCACCTGCAACTGAACGTGTTCAAACCGGTGATCATCCACAACCTGCTGCAATCGATCAGGCTGTTGGGCGATGGCTGCAGCAACTTCCAGCAGCATTGCATCGCCGGTCTTGAACCTGATGCGGCGAAAATGGCCGAACATCTGGAGCGTGGGCTGATGCTGGTAACGGCGCTGAATCCGCACATCGGTTATGACAAATCGGCGGAGATTGCCAAGAAGGCTTACGGTGAAGGGCTTACTTTGCGGGAAGCGGCGTTGCAGCTGGGGTATCTGACGGATGAAGAGTTTGATGCCTGGGTGAGGCCGGAGAATATGCTGGAGGCGGGGGCCAAAGGCTGAGTTCCCTAGCGCCTGACAGTCAGCCTTCGCGAGCAAGCCCGCT
>DQGF01000398.1:16662-22585 GCA_003525045.1 Pseudomonas sp.
CGCTCCCACAGTTGACCGAGTTCCTTCAGGGAAATACGGTCGAATGTGGGAGCGGGCTTGCTCGCGAAGAACGATGACGCGGTTATCCTGCTGCCATCCGTACCTTTCGAGCCCTGAGCCCCGCAATCAACGAAGGCCCCAACGCCACCAACGCCGACCCCAGCACCACCAGCACCGCCCCGCCATACCCCAGACCATTGATCGTCTCGGCATGCACATACTCCGGCCACAACCACGCCGCCACCGCCACCGCAGCGAACGTCACCAACGGCGTGATCGCCAGGGTGGCACTCACTCGCGAAGCTTCCCAATGAGCCAACGCCTCGGCAAACGCGCCATAGGCGATCAGGGTGTTCATGCAGCATGCCAGCAGCATCCAGCCTTGCAACGGACTGAGTTGCAGTGCCTCCAGCGGATGCACCCACGGCGTCAGCAGCAACCCACAGAACAGGTAAATCACCATCATCACCTGTAACGAATTCCACACCGTGAGCAGTTGCTTCTGGCCCAGGGCGTAGAAGGTCCAGACCGTGGACGCCAGCAACACCAACAGCACCCCGGTGGTGTACTCGGTCAGCGAGGTGAGCAATTCACTCAAGCGCTGGTTGAAAAACAGTACGAAGCCGACCAGCAGCACTAACAGGCCAATCCCCTGCCCCACGCTGAATCGCTCCTTGAACACAAACAGGCTGGCGATCAGCAACATGATCGGGCCCATCTGGACCACCAGTTGCGCGGTGCCGGGGCTGAGCAGGTTCAACCCCATCAGGTACAGCACGTAGTTGCCCACCAGACCGAGCACTGCCATCAACACCAGCCAGCCACCGCGCGGGCCGAGGACTTTGCGACTCGGCAGGCGCCTGGTCGCCGCCAGGTAAATGAACAGGCACCCGCCGGACACCATCAGACGAAACCAGGTCACCGTCACCGGATCCATCACCTGCAGCACTTGCTTGAGCTTGATCGGCAGGATTCCCCACAACAGCGCGGTCAACAAGGCCAGGAACAGACCATAAACCCAGCGACCCGATGAAATGTGCATGCGAACCCCGAAGCCAATTGGCGAGAACCGTCATTCTAGGCCCAGAGTCGCTCAGCACACAGGGACAGTTGGCGACTGGCCGTAAATGAAACTGTGCAGGTCGCACCTTAAACTGGCGACATGCCGTCGATCGGTTACCGAGGCGCTGCAAGGGGTTCATGCATAAGCTCATTGGATCCACCAACGGCACCAACTCTTCAGGAGATCGCCATGTACGGCATGCGCGCCCAGGACAATGACCCCGCCACACATTTTCGCAGTGACCGGCTGTGCCGTGTGAATGGGGAGTTGTATTTCAGCACCCGGGAAAACACCCTGGAGGGGCCGTTTGAAAATCCGGAGAAGGCTGCGTTGGCGATTCAGGCTTATATCGAGCGGATGTTGCTTTCGCGTATGAACCGATAAACCGCGGCGCCTGCCTTCGCGAGCAAGCCCGCTCCCACACTTGACCGCATTCTTCTGTGAGTCGGTCAAATGTGGGAGCGGGCTTGCTCGCGAAAGCGGTTGATCAGGCAATCAATTTTTCGAATCTAGCGCACCGCCTCAAACAACCCGGTTGCCCCCATCCCGCCCCCTACGCACATGGTAACAATGCCGTAACGCAAACCGCGCCGCTGCAATTCACGCACCAGGTGCCCGACCTGCCGCGAACCAGTCATGCCGAACGGGTGGCCGATGGAGATCGAGCCGCCGTTGACGTTGTACTTGTCGTTATCGATCTCCAGCCGATTGCGGCTGTACAGGCACTGGGACGCGAAGGCTTCGTTGAGCTCCCACAGATCGATGTCGGCTATCTGCAAGCCCTTGGTCTTGAGCAGCTTGGGCACCGAAAACACCGGGCCGATGCCCATCTCATCAGGTGCGCACCCGGCCACTGTAAAGCCGCGAAAGAACGCTTTCGGCTTCAGTCCCAGCTCCAGGGCCTTTTCCAGGCTCATCACCAGGGTCATGGAGGCGCCATCGGACAGTTGCGAAGAATTTCCAGCGGTCACCGAGCCGTCTTCGGCAAAGACCGGTTTCAACCCGGCCAGGCTTTCCAGCGTGGTGTCCGGGCGGTTGCAGTCGTCGCGATCGGCGATGCCGTCGAGGATCTGCACCTGACCTGTGGCCTTGTCTTCAACGCGATATTTCACCGCCATCGGCACGATTTCATCGTCAAACAAACCGGCGGCCTGAGCCTGAGCCGTACGGTGCTGACTTTGCAGGGCGTACACATCCTGTTCTTCGCGACTGACGTGGTAACGACGGGCGACGATTTCGGCGGTCTGGCCCATCGGGAAGTAGATGCCCGGCACCTGTTCTTTGAGCAGCGGGTTGATCAGGTTGTCGGTGTTGACGCTTTTCATGGTCAGGCTGATGGACTCGACACCGCCGGCGACGATGATGTCGCTGCAACCCGAGGCGATCTGGTTGGCGGCAATGGCAATCGCCTGCAGGCCCGAGGAACAGAAACGGTTGAGGGTCATGCCAGCGGTGCCGATGCCCAAACGCGAGAGTACGGCGACGTTGCGGCCGATGTTGTAGCCCTGGGCGCCTTCGTTGGAGCCGGCGCCGACAATGCAATCCTCGACGCTGGTCGGGTCGATACCCGTGCGTGTCAACAAGGCGTCGACACAATGCGCCGCCATGTCGTCCGGACGGGTCATGTTGAACTTGCCGCGAAAGGATTTGGCCAGGCCGGTCCGCACGCTGTCGACGATCACCACTTCACGCATGGCATACCTCATTGTTGTTGTCGGTTGAGAGTGGACCGAGCATAAGCCCACCCATTTACCGACCGCGACAATCATTCATCCCGCGTATGCGTAACCATCGGCTTACCGCTTGTTCTTTTTCCCCTTCCGGTCGGATTTCTTGAACGCTTCTTCCAGCGCCTGGTTGATGGTGCGCAAGACCTTGACCCGTGCCCAGCGCTTGTCATTGGCTTCGACCAGGGTCCAGGGCGAAATTTCGGTGCTGGTGCGATCGACCATGTCGCCGACCGCGGCCCGATAGTCGTCCCACTTTTCCCGATTGCGCCAATCATCTTCGGTGATCTTGAAGCGCTTGAAAGGCGTCTGTTCACGCTCCTCGAATCGCTCCATTTGCGTCTGTTTGTCGATGGCCAGCCAGAACTTGACCACGATCACCCCGGCATCGGCGATCTGCTCCTCAAAGTCGTTGATCTCACTGTAGGCACGTAACCAGTCCGCCGGGCTGCAAAAGCCTTCGATGCGCTCCACCAGCACCCGGCCGTACCAGGAGCGGTCGAACACGGTGAATTTTCCTCGCGCCGGGATATGGCGCCAGAATCGCCACATATACGGATGCGCCCGCTCCTCTTCGGTGGGCGCGGCGATCGGCACGATGCTGTACTGGCGAGGATCCAGCGCCGCGGCCACCCGGCGGATAGCGCCGCCCTTGCCCGCCGCATCGTTACCTTCAAACACCGCGATCAGTGCGTGGCGGCGCATGCGTTTATCACGCATCAGTCCGGAAAACCGCGCCTGCTCGGTGATCAACTGTTCTTCGTAATCGTCCTTGTTCAGATTCAGGGTCAAGTCCAGGCTGTCGAGCAGGTTCATCTGATCAACGCTACTGGCCAATGGCGCGGCGCTGACTTTGTCCGGGTGAATCCTGGGTCGCTCCAGGGCGCCTTGCAGTCCATCGAGCAGAATCTTGCCCACCGCCAGACTGCGATAGCGCGGGTCCATCCCGGCGATCACATGCCACGGCGCGTAGTCGCGGCTGGTCCGACGCAGAATGCGTTCGCCGTACTTCACGAATTTGTCGTAGGTTTGGGATTGCTGCCAGTCCAGCGGGCTGATGCGCCAACTGTGCAGCGGATCATCCGCCAGGGCCTTGAGCCGCGCTTTCATTTGTTTCTTCGAGAGGTGGAACCAGAATTTGAAGATCAGCGCCCCTTCGTCGCACAACATCTTCTCCAGTCGCTCGGCGGCGTTGATGCTTTGATCGAGCCGTGGATCCTTGAACTCGCCATTGACCCGGGCCTGCAACATCTGGCTGTACCAGTTGCCAAAAAAAATCCCCATGCGGCCCTTGGCCGTGAGCATCCGCCAATAGCGCCAGGCCGGTGGCCGCGCCAGCTCTTCGTCGGTCTGTTGATCGAAAGTGCGGACCTCGATCAGGCGTGGGTCCATCCATTCGTTGAGCAACTTGACCGTCTCGCCCTTGCCGGCGCCTTCGATGCCGTTGATCAGGATGATCACCGGGAAGCGTTTTTGCTGCTGCAGTTCGAACTGCGCCTCAAGCAAGGCTTCACGCAGGGCCGGCACTTCGGCGTCATAGGTTTCTTTGTCGATGGCGTGACCGATTTCAGCAGATTCGAACATGGACGGCTCCCTTCCCGGATTGAGCAAGACTAACGGATTGACCTCTCCTGAGTGGGAGAAATCCCTTTTTTGTCATTCGGGCAGGTTCAGACGTTGCCATGGATCAGGCACCACCCCGGCGATCGGCTAGAATGGCCGCCTTGCCGTTGCCGAGCCTGCCATGAAACCTGTATTGCCCCACGCCCAACTCGACTGGGACGACCAAGGGCTCCCGCGTTCGCGGGTGTTCGATGATGTGTATTTCTCCGATCTGTCCGGATTGGACGAAACCCGTTACGTGTTCCTCGAACAAAACGCTTTGCGTGAGCGCTTCGCCGCCTTGCCCCCTGGCGGTCGATTGGTGATCGGCGAGACCGGATTCGGCACCGGCTTGAATTTCCTTTGCGCCTGGCAGTTGTTTGAACAGCACGCTGTGGTCGGAGCCCGGTTGCATTTCGTCAGTGTCGAAAAATACCCGTTGAGCCTGCCCGATCTGCAACGTGCCTTGGCCTTGTGGCCGGAGCTCAAGCCGTTTGCCGATCAACTGCTGGCGCAATACGTGGCGATTCATCAAGGCTTCCAGCGCCTGGTGCTGGACAGTGGCCGCGTGACCTTGACCCTGCTGATCGGCGATGCGCTGGAGCAACTGCCGCAACTGGACGCACAGATCGACGCCTGGTTTCTCGACGGTTTCGCCCCGGCGAAAAACCCCGACATGTGGACCGCCGAACTGTTTGCCGAACTGGCGCGTCTGGCGGCACCCGGCTCGACCATCAGCACCTTCACCAGCACCGGTTGGGTGCGCCGCCTGCTGAACTCCGCGGGCTTCAAGATGAAGCGCACACCTGGCATCGGCCACAAATGGGAGATTTTGCGGGGCGTGTTCCTCGGCTGGCCGCAAGAGGCTGCGCCGTCAGCCGTGGCAAAACCGTGGTTTGCGCGTCCGACGCCGTTGACCGGCGAACGTCGAGCCCTGGTGATCGGTGCCGGACTGGCCGGTTGCGCTACGGCCGCCAGCCTCGCGGCGCGGGGCTGGCAAGTGAGTCTGCTGGAGCGGCACGATGCGCTGGCGCCGGAAGCTTCGGGCAATCCTCAGGGCGTGCTGTACCTCAAGCTTTCGGCCCATGGCACGGCATTGTCGCAATTGATCGTCAGCGGTTTTGGCTACACCCGACGCTTGCTTGAGCATCTGCATCGGGGTGTCGACTGGGACGATTGCGGCGTCCTGCAACTGGCCTTCAATGCCAAGGAAACCGAGCGTCAGGCGCAGCTGGCGGCAGCGTTTCCCGAGGACTTGCTGCACACACTTGATCGAGAGCAGGCCGAGGCGCGCGCTGGTGTCGGCCTGCAGTGGGGTGGACTGTTTTATCCCGAAGGTGGTTGGGTGCATCCGCCCGCCCTGTGCCAGTGGCAGGCCGCGCAACTGAATATCCGAATCCTGACGCACCACGACGTGCTGCAATTGCGTCGCATCAACGGGCAATGGCAAGCGTGGGATGGCGAAACGTTGCTGGCCGATGCACCGGTGGTGGTGCTGGCCGGCGCTGCCGAGATCAAGCGTTTCCCCTAC
>DQGF01000398.1:22875-32174 GCA_003525045.1 Pseudomonas sp.
CGAGATCAAGCGTTTCCCCTACAGCAGCGAGCTGCCGCTCAAACGCATTCGTGGACAAATCACTCGTCTGGCGCAGACCACTGCAAGCCAGACGCTGAACACGGTGGTCTGCGCCGAAGGTTATGTGGCCCCGGCGCGCTTGGGTGAACACACCCTGGGTGCCAGTTTCGACTTCAACAGCGATGACCTCACACCGACAGCGGCCGAACATGCAGGCAATCTGCAGATGCTCGAAGAAATCTCGATGGACCTGGTGGCGCGGCTGCAGGCAGATGCATTACAACCTGAAACGCTTGAAGGTCGGGCGGCGTTTCGCTGCACCAGCCCGGATTATTTGCCGATTGTCGGGCCATTGGCGGACACTCAGGCATTCGCCGAGGCCTACAGTGCCTTGAGCAAGGATGCCCGGAAAACACCGGACATCCCTTGCCCATGGCTGGACGGTTTGTATGTCAACAGTGGCCATGGTTCCAGAGGGTTGATTACCGCCCCCTTATCGGGCGAGCTGCTGGCGGCCTGGCTCGATAACGAACCCCTGCCACTGCCCAGGGCCGTGGCCGAGGCGTGTCATCCGAATCGCTTTGCCCTGCGCCGATTGATTCGTGGTAAGACCTGAGGCGATTAATCCAAGAAAAAACAAGTCTTTGACTCGTCAGTCTTCATGGCCTCCTCAGTCAGACTTTTCAACAGACCGTTCTCAGCCTGCTGTTTCTCATCCGCAATGCCGTCGACCTGCGCGCGATATCTCGCGCCCAGCGCCTCCATGCTTTCGGTGGCTGCATTCACCCGCTGCAGAAAAGGCTCGAAAAGCTCGGTGAATTTTTTGGCTTGCTGCTCACGCAAAAAATCGCCCCAGAAATCGCGTTTGATCAAGTCATTCAATAGCTCGGAGGAAGCTTCAGCGGTGACGACCTTATTGTATGCAATCTCCAGGTCTGCTGATGTCACGCCACCAACCGAGGCGAAGCGCATATGCTTGGGTTGGCTAATAAGGTCGAGTCTTTCGGCCAGACCTGTGCGATACGCCAACTCCACTTCCACTGGATCGGGCGTGGAATTGGCCTGGACATGCTCCTTGGCAAGCTTGGCGAGATAATCCTGGCGAAACAGGCGTCGACCCAGACTTAACAGTCGAGTGGCCTTGTCGTGAACATTGGTGGACTGCCGAACTACTGTGCCGATCTCGACGGCCACCTCAAGATTGCTGAAAATCGTGGCGGCAAAATCATCGCATTTACCTTTCACAGCCAGCGGCAGCAATCGATCGCGCAAAGCCGAGTCAGCCTGAACCGCCTCAATAACATTCCAGACCCGGCGAGTCATGTCTTCATGCCCAAAACGGTTATCCGCCGTGCTGCCAACCTCTGACAGCAGTTTGAAAAAATCCTCGGACCCGGGTTCGTTCTTCAGCGCGATCCATGTGCGGTTGCGACTGGCATATGTTTCTTCATGCGGTTTGGGCATCCACAGTTCTCGAGCCTTGAAGTCATCGAACACCACGTGATCATTTTCCACAAACCCCATCCCGACATCTGTTTTGGCACGATAGATTTTAAGCTTCGCACTGCTCGCTGTAGATAAGGGGTTAAATCGCAAGTCGACTGTTTGAGCGAATCGTTTAGGGACATCGAACAGCCACGCCGGCAACTCCCGAATCTCGTTACCGCTCAGGTCCACCCTGTCCAGATTCGGCAATCGGGAAAGCCCCACAGGCAGTTCCGTGGCGTGGGTATCGGCCAGGAACAAAGATCGCAGTTGGAGCATTTTGCTGACATCAGGCGTGGCCCCCAGCCGATTGCCGCTGAGCCCCAGCGTGCGCAAATTGCGCATGTCGGCCAGCTTGCGCAACGTGTGTTCGGTCAGCGCCAGTTGATTGCCGTTCAGACTCAAGTGCTGAAGGTTGGGCATGTGCGACAGCGCTTCAGGCAAACGTGTCAGTCGATTACGGTCCAGCTCCAGACTGACAAGCCCCTTGAAAGGTTTGAGAAAGTACGCCAGCTCATCTCCGGCCTCCATGTCTTTGATGGAAAGGCTGCGCACATGGGCGACATCCCCCTCGGTCAGTGTCGGCAGCTGGCCCACCGGTTTGCGCTCCAGCTTGAGTGCTGTCATAGGCTGATCTTGCGGCCAGCCCGGGGGTGTTACCCGACGCCAGCAGTTTTCGATGGCATTGGCCACCTGACGACGGCTGACACGCAGATCGTTGAGCTGCCCCGGCAGCTTCTTCATTTGCACCTCATCGTCGCGCCAGGTGTGCAGCCCCCCTTGCAGTTTCTTTAGCTGCTGTTCAAGCTCCTTGATTCGATTCAACCGCAGCATATCGGTACTGCCTGCTTCGTCGAGAAAGGATGAAACCTGGGCATCAGTGAACAGCGGATAAAGCTTTCTGACTTTACGAATCAAGCCTTTTGCGTAGGAACCCGCAGCGGGTGGATCTGCCTGGACACAGCCGCCAAGGTGTTCCGGTCCTTCACTGTGTTCACCCCGCAGCACTCGCCCGGTGCGTTCCGGACTGCCAGTGGCGGCTGCCGACAGACGTTTGCGTAGCGTGGGAAGATCGAGAGTTTCGGTTCCGGAGAGGCCCATGCGGGTGCGCTGGGCTGCAGGCAAGGCATGGAATATAGCCTCCATGAGCGTTGCGCTGGTTTTGCTGGTTTGCAGCGTGCCAATGCCTTGGGTGACCTGATAGCCGGTGGACGTCTTGACGATCACCGCGCTCAATGGCGCATCAACTTTACCCACACTGTCCAGCAAGGTACCGGTCGGGGATCCCTGGCGTACTTCAAGTCGAAAGCCGTTATCCCAGCCCTGCAACCGATCCATCAGTCTGAGGGCCAGGATGTCGGTGTCGGCATTGGCCAGTGGCGCAAGATGCAATCCTGTGAGCGCACGGTCGAGCCGTATGGCGGATTGCGCTTCAGTGACCTGCTGCGCCAAATCCAAACCAGGGAACTTGCGGTCACGCAGGAAACTGCGATCTCTGCCGGAGGCGTTATCCAACAGCTCCTGACACACTCGGGTAGGAACGTCGGCAGCGTGTTCACGCAGTGTCGCCACATCGCCAGCAGCGTCGCCATCATAGGTTTTATAGAGCCACTCAAGCAGCGGCCGGCGATCACTTTTCAAGGAACTGGCCATTTTGGTGGCCAACAGCTGCGACTTCGACTCGGTCGTCGTGGGACCGACGATCGCTTCGACTTCTGTCGAGTAGAGGCCACCGATGACGGTATCAAGCAATTGTCCCGCGCTCAGTTGCGCCTGAGAAACGTGCACGCTGTTGACGTCGTCATCGTGTGGCGCCGTCTTCGGGAAGCGGGAGACGACCAGGTTCTTTTCATCGCGCACTTCAATGAAGCGCTTTGCGGGCCAGCCCGGCAGCCTGGTCAGTGTATGCAGTTGTTCTTGTATGAAGTCCGTATTCGCGGTCTCTCCCCGCTCCATTGCCGCGATCAGGTCGGTGATGCGCCGGTTCAGCCTGAAGCGCTCGATACAATCATTCAGCCGCTGGGGTAACTTGAGGTTGCTTTCATGCAGCCGGTAAAGCTCGGCAGGCGAAATACCAGTAATGTCGGCAACCTGTGTCAGCTCGCTGTGAGAGAAACTGCTGAGACGTGGCACTGTTCGTTTCAATGCGTAACCGCTGTCGGGCCATTCATGCGCATGCTCATAGACATGTCGCCAGCCACCTTCGACGTTTTGCTCGATGGCAGGCTTGAATGCGTCTTGGCGCACGGGATGCTTTATAAGCCACGCTTTTTTCGCAGAGTTGTGGGAGACGCGGTAAGGCGCATCGTCCATGACGATCGACCTGTGGTCGCCGTCCTTGTAGATGCCCTTCGCATCAGCGCGCAAAGTTTCTGGCAATGCGGAGGTCTGCTTATAGGGTTGAAGGTCAGGTTTCCACAGCCGTGGCTTGCCGTCGGCGTGGGTTACCGCCTCGAAACCGTCAAAAAAGGCCGCTTGCTCTTTCACGCCACGGCTGAAGGCTGCCGATGCAATCTTGCCGCCTGCCGCAAATGCCGCCATCTGCGCAACGTTCTCGACAACATTCAGCAAATGCGACAACGCCTTGTTCCGCTCGCCGTGCGCCCAGTCCTCTACCCCTTCATACACCTCGCTGACTATGTCGACGACTGCGACAGCGGCCATCAATTGACCCAGCACCGGCACAAAAAAAGAGGCTGCGTTCAACAATAGAAGGCCCCCATCCAGCAACCGCTGAATGGTTTTCTGCCGTTGTTCTTCATCAACGTCTGCGGACGGGACCGCGAGGACTCGCGCATCTCGCTGGGTCTTGCTGACGAAAGCGCCGAAGAAAAAATCAGAAAGACAGGTGGCTGGCGTGGCGGCGAGTGTGCCCAACGTCTTGTCTTCGTCAAACGCGCTGAAAAAATCGGTTTTATCGTGACCGGGAAGGAATTGGCTGGCGAAGAATGCTCTGTAGCTTTTGATTTGCAGTTGAGTTGTAAGGTAAGACTTGAAGTCATCCAGCGAGGCGTACTCATACAACGGCCGCCCAGGATCGTTCGGCAGGTAAACCACGCACTTGGCTTGCGGCTCGGTTTCGATAGAGGCTTTAGTGAACACCAGCGCCCCACAGACGCAGGCGTCATGAATCATCAGACCTTGCCAGATCACCGGTTTGCCGTCGAAGACTGCGCCCTTGGTCTGTGCTGCGGGGACATCCTGTGCAATCACGCTCAACAGCATCGTGTAAACAGCGGCGCTGATGTGCTTTTTCAAATAGGCGATGTGGACGGCGACTTGCATATCAAGCAACTTCAATCGCCGGATGTCAGCGCCGGAGGCGCGGTTATCGACAGGCCCATTGCCTTTGGGTTTGACCGGTAATGCCAACGTCGTGGCGATGTGGCGCTGATAGCCGGCACCGAGGTCGAGCTCGCGACAGAACTCAGCGAATTTAGTCGGAGTGAAATCAGTACCTGACTGGGGTTGCGCATTGATTCGTATCAATGAGTCGGCAGGAATCCCGCCACTTTGAGCTTCGCCGAAGGTGAAGTTCTCCATGGCCGCCTGTAGCAGGTTGCGAGACGAGGATGTTTCTCTTACCTGGTAGTCGACCGGGAACAGTCCTGTTGCTGGAATCGTTTTCCTGATGATGTTCAGGGTGTCCCGCTCAACATCGAAATCGACCGTCCATTTATCATTGAGGAAGCTGGTGAGTTGTTCCTTGCAGAACACATCCAGCGGCTTGAGCGTTGCGAGTACCTCTGCGGCCTTGGCGTAGGTGAGATCGCTCTGTTCAAACGCTGCTTTCAGGGCCTGGACCACAGTCAGGTCTGCGCTGGCCAACCACTCCGGGATGGACTTGTGCAAAACGTCAGCCTTGTCCAGATCAGCTGTATGTTCCACCAAAGCTTCGGTGCGTTGCGCGGGCGTAAATAGCACGACCGAAGGGGTTGCCTTGGGTGTAGATGGCATGAGCAATATCCTTATTGCATTTAGATGCTTCCAGTCTAAGGAGCTAAAAAAGCAAATGATAATTCGAATATCGGGTCGGATTTAAAGGTGACCAACCCACTACTCCTATGCATCGCAGCATTATTTAACGCCACTGCCATCCGCACTTCTGCTGTTCTCCATTCGTCCGGCAATACCCGCTTATAACTTATCGATCTAAAACTACCGCGAACCCACCGGGTCAGTTTCAGAGTACCGCCATTTTGGCAATGGTATCGATCGACCCTCCCCAACGGAAAAACCGGTAAGGACTTTATGTGTGGATTAGCTGGCGAGTTACGCTTTGATCATCAACCTGCGGACCTTGCAGCCGTTGAACGAATCACCCATCACCTGGCCCCTCGCGGCCCCGACGCATGGGGCTTTCACGCCCAAGGGCCGATTGCCCTGGGCCATCGCCGCCTGAAAATCATGGACCTGTCGGACGGCTCGGCGCAGCCGATGGTCGACAATCAACTGGGCTTGTCCCTGGCCTTCAACGGCGCGATCTACAACTTCCCGGAACTGCGCACCGAGCTGGAAAGCCTGGGCTACGCCTTCTATTCCGGCGGTGACACCGAGGTGCTGCTCAAGGGTTATCACGCCTGGGGCGAAGCACTGCTACCCAAGCTCAATGGCATGTTCGCCTTCGCCATCTGGGAGCGCGACGCCAAACGCCTGTTCATCGCCCGTGACCGTCTCGGCGTGAAGCCGTTGTACCTGTCACGCACCGGCCAACGCCTGCGCTTTGCCTCGTCCCTGCCGGCGTTGCTCAAAGGCGGCGACATCAACCCGATCCTCGATCCAGTGGCGCTCAATCATTATCTGAATTTCCACGCCGTGGTCCCGGCGCCGCGCACCTTGCTGGCGGGCATCGAAAAACTGCCACCGGCCACCTGGATGCGCATCGAAGCGGACGGCACCACCGAGCAGAAAACCTGGTGGACCCTGCCCTACGGCCCACACGCCGACGAGATCAATCTGACCCTGGAAGACTGGCGCGACCGCGTCCTCGAGAGCACCCGCGACGCGGTGGCGATTCGTCAACGTGCGGCCGTCGATGTCGGCGTCCTGCTGTCCGGCGGCGTCGATTCGAGCATGCTGGTCGGTCTGTTGCGTGAAGTCGGCGTGGAAAACCTGTCGACCTTCTCCATCGGTTTCCAGGATGCCGGCGGCGAGCGTGGCGATGAATTCCAGTATTCGGACCTGATCGCCAAGCACTACAACACACAGCACCACCAACTGCGCATCGACGAAAAAGAGATCATCGAGCAACTGCCCGCGGCGTTCCGCGCGATGAGCGAGCCGATGGTCAGCCATGACTGCATTGCCTTTTACCTGTTGTCACGGGAAGTGGCCAAGCACTGCAAGGTGGTGCAAAGCGGCCAAGGCGCGGACGAGTTATTTGCCGGTTACCACTGGTATCCGCAAGTCGACGGTGCCGCCGATCCTTACGCTGCCTATCGCGATGCGTTTTTCGACCGCAGCTACGACGACTACGCGGCCACCGTGCAGCCGAAATGGCTGACGGCTAATGACGCGGCCGGTGACTTCGTCAAAGAGCATTTCGCACAACCCGGCGCCGATGCAGCGGTGGACAAAGCCCTGCGTCTGGACAGTACGATCATGCTGGTGGACGACCCGGTCAAACGCGTCGACAACATGACCATGGCCTGGGGCCTGGAAGCGCGCACGCCGTTTCTCGATTATCGCCTGGTGGAATTGTCGGCCCGGGTGCCAGGCAAGTTCAAACTGCCGGACGGCGGCAAACAAGTCTTGAAAGAAGCAGCGCGGCTGGTGATTCCGAGTGAAGTGATCGACCGCAAGAAAGGTTACTTCCCGGTCCCTGGCCTGAAACACTTGCAGGGCGACACGCTGAACTGGGTGCGTGAACTGTTGCTCGATCCGAGTCAGGATCGCGGTCTGTTCAAACCGGAAATGCTCGATCGCCTGCTAACCGATCCACAAGGGCAGTTGACCCCGTTGCGCGGCTCCAAGTTGTGGCAATTGGCGGCCCTGAACCTGTGGCTCAGTGAACAAGGAATCTGATCGATGAAACCCCATGCCACGGCTTACAGCCAACGCTTATTGCGCGGTCAGGCGCCCTCCTACGAACGCTTGCAGGCGCGCCTGGCCGAAGACGGCAGTGAATTGGGCGCGGCGCCGATCGCCGTGCATTGCGGCTGGGGCCGGTTGCTGATCGGCCACACCTTTGCCGACCCTGCGAGCCTCGCCCAAGAGTTGCTCAACGAGCAGCCCGGCGAGCGCGACATTGCCCTCTATGTTGCCGCGCCCCAGCAAGTGCTGGGGCTGGAGCCGGCGCAATTGTTCCTCGACCCGTCCGACACCTTGCGTCTGTGGTTCAGCGATTACCGGCAGTCCACCCGAGTGTTTCGCGGCTTTCGCATCCGCCGGGCCCAGAGCGATGCGGACTGGGCGGCGATCAACCAACTGTACCAACTGCGCAGCATGCTACCGATCGACCCGAGTCTGCTGACCCCGCGTCACCAGGGCGGCCCGGTGTATTGGTTGGCCGAGGACGAGGACAGCGGCGCGATCATCGGCAGCGTCATGGGCCTTGATCATCACAAGGCGTTCAATGACCCGGAAAACGGCAGCAGCCTCTGGTGTCTCGCCGTCGACCCGCAATGTTCGCGACCGGGTGTCGGTGAAGTGCTGGTGCGGCACTTGATCGAACACTTCATGAGCCGTGGCTTGAGTTACCTGGACCTGTCAGTGCTGCACGACAACCGCCAGGCGAAGAGTCTTTACGCCAAGCTGGGTTTTCGCAACCTGTCGACTTTCGCCATCAAGCGCAAAAACACTATCAATCAGCCGCTGTTCCTCGGTCCGGGTCCGGAAGCCGAGTTCAATCCGTATGCGCGGATCATCGTCGAGGAAGCACACCGGCGCGGCATCGAAGTGCAGGTCGATGATGCCGAGGCCGGCCTGTTCACCTTGATCCATGGCAGTCGTCGGGTGCGTTGCCGTGAATCCTTGAGCGATCTGACCAGTGCCATCAGCATGACGTTGTGTCAGGACAAGAGCCTGACCCACAAGGCGCTGAAAAAGGCCGGCCTGAACCTGCCGGCGCAACAGCTTGCAGGTAACGCGGACGACAATCTGGCGTTTCTCGATGAGCACGAGCGGGTGGTGGTCAAACCTCTTGATGGTGAACAGGGTCACGGGGTCGCGGTGGATTTGCAGTCCATCGAAGAGGTCCAGCAAGCCATCGAGTCAGCCCGCCAGTTCGACAGCCGCGTGTTGCTGGAAAGTTTCCACGAAGGGCTCGACTTGCGGATTGTGGTGATCGGTTTCGAAGTGGTCGCCGCCGCGATTCGCCGGCCGGCAGAAGTGGTGGGCGACGGTCAGCATTCCATCGGTGCGTTGATCGAAGCCCAGAGCCGACGTCGTCAGGCGGCCACCAGCGGTGAAAGCAAAATACCGCTGGACCCTGAGACCGAGCGTACCTTGCAGGCAGCAGGGTACGACTACGACAGCATTCTGCCGGCCGGCGAGCATCTGTTCGTTCGGCGTACGGCGAATCTTCATACCGGCGGTATTCTTGAGGATGTCACGGCGATCCTGCATCCGACCCTGGTCGATGCGGCGGTGCGTGCTGCGCGGGCGCTGGATATTCCGATGGTCGGACTCGACCTGATGGTGCCCGCCGCCGACCAGCCGGAGTATGTGTTTATCGAAGCCAACGAGCGCGCAGGACTGGCCAACCATGAACCGCAGCCGACGGCCGAGCGGTTTGTGGATTTGTTGTTTGCGCATAGTCAGCCGGCGGCCTCTTAGCTATGTAGCGCCTGAGCCGGCCCCTTCGCGGGCAAGCC
>DQGF01000579.1:0-4079 GCA_003525045.1 Pseudomonas sp.
GTTCTCCAGCGCCTGTTGCGCTTGTTTCAACTCGGCATTGTGCAGGTGCAGCCGAGCCAGTTGGTAGTGGTTGTCGGCGCTTTCGGGCTGACTTTTCAGGTCCTGCTCCCAGGCGTCNATGGCTTGCTCCAGCGGCCCGAAATACAAACCGAGATCGTCTGGCGAAAGCCCCAGCAAGGCGTTCACGGCGGCATAGCGCACGCGCTGATCGCTGTCATCGAGCAGCGGGCCCAGCGGTAGACTGCGCTGCCCGTTGGGCACCAGGCCGCTGATGCTTTTGATCGCCGCAATGCGCACGTCCGGCGATTCATGCTGCAAGTCGGCAGTCGCCAGTTTCAGGGCCACGGAGCTGGGGTAGTTGGGCAGTTCGGCATGCAGCCAGATGCGCCGCTTGGGCGAAATGTCAGGGCGCGCCAATTGCTGGTAGAGCACCCGCGCCGCCCCCGGTTGACCCGCGCGGGCCCGGTTGAGTGCTTCGCTGTAGCCACGCTTGATCGCTTCTGGCACTACGGGCGTTGAGCTGCGCAGGAAAAACCAGGCAAGGCCGATGGCGAACAGGACGCAGAGGCTGATGATCAGGTAGCGGCGAGACTGGGGCATGCAGGAATCCGGGAGCTGGCAAGCTTTTGCAGAGCCGCCAGCTTCGGTCAGGAGGGGCTGTGAGTCAAACCCTGACGCCTTTCAAGGCGTCGTGACGCAAACCTGTCGAGGCGCAGAAGCAGTGACTACGCTTGCTGAAGACGATCTGACGAGCATTCCCATGCAGGCGTTGCTGCAGTACTTCAAGGCGATATTCAACCCCGGGCGCGGGGTGCTGTTGTTTGCCTTGAGGACGATCGTCGCCGGGCTGTTGACCCTGTATCTGGCCTTCCTGTTCGACCTCGACCAGCCCAAGTGGTCGATCATGGCCGTGGTCATTGTCAGCCAGCCATTGGGTGGCATGGCCCTGGCCCGCAGTTTCGGCCAGGTCATCGGCACGACGCTCGGGGCGGTCGTGGCGGTGTTGATCATGGCAATCTTTCCTCAGGCGCCGCTGCCTTTCATCCTCACCCTGGCTCTGTGGCTGGCGCTGTGTACCGCTGGCGGCACCCTGTTGCGCTACACCAGTTCCCAGGCATTTGTGTTGAGTGGCTACACGGCGGTGGTCGTGGCACTGCTGGCGTTGCCTGATCAGGATGGCACCTTCCTGTTGGCCGTGACCCGCGTGACCGAAACGCTGTTGGCGGTCGCGTGCGTGTGCGTGGTCAGCCTGCTCACCGCCCGTCCGGAAACCGTGGCCCGGGACTACTTCGCCAGGATCGATCAAGTGATCAAGCTGCTCGCGACCCATGCGGCAGCCGTGATTCGAACCGAGGAAAGCGAGATCGATTTTCAGCAGCGGCAAATGAAGCTGTTAGGCGAGATCGGCGCCCTTGAAGGCGTGCGGCGACATTTGTACTTCGATGCGCCTCGTCTGCGTAGCGCCAATGGTCTGGTGCAATTGCTCGGCAATCAATTGGTGCTGCTGACTTCACGGCTGACGGCGTTGCGCCACCAGCGGGAACTGCTGCTCGAGCGCTGGAAAGGCGCACTGCCCGTCGACTCGCAGCGATTACTGGCCGAAGAACTGGTCTTCCTCGATGAAGTGGCCCGGCAGGGGCGCTCGTTATCGACCGAGGCGCGCCAGCATTTCGCAGCGCTGCAACACCGCTTTGATGAGCTGGCCTACAGGTCTGAACAACTGACCGAGACGATGCCCGCCACATTGCGCTCCCTGGCTTGGTCGTTGCGCTGGGAGCAGGCGCGGATGCTGGAACAGATCAGCCAGATCCTGGACTTGAGCGACGCGATTCAGGAGGGGCGTGAAGCCAGTTGCGTGTTCCGCGGGCAAGACAATCCGTTGCATCTGGACTTCACCCTGGCATCGATGAATGCCATCCGTGCTTTCAGCGCATTGCTGGTGGCAGGCCTGATCTGGATCGAGACCGCTTGGGACGGGGCCCGTGGCGGGATGATTGTGGTGGGGGTGCTATGTTCCTTGATGGCGACTTTTCCGCGACCGCTGCTGGCCGCGCAAAGTTTTGCCAGAGGTCTGGCCCTGGCGCTGGTGGTCTCGGCGTTGTATCAGTTCATGCTGGTGCCCATGATCAGTGACTTCGAGCTGCTCGCCCTGCTGTTGGTCCCCTTGTTGTATGCCGTCGCGGTGGGGCTGGCCAGTCCGCCAACCACCGGCACGGGCATTGGTCTTGGGCTGTTGACGTTTCTGTTGCTGGGGCCGCAAAACGTGGGGACCGGCCAGAACACCGCGACCCAGTGGTTCGAATTTGCTGGCGCCTATATTTACGCCGTCACGCTGGCGTTGAGTGTCTACGCCCTGATCTTTCCGTTCAGGCCCGTGCCGCGGATGCGCCGACTGTTCAATGAGAACTGCGAGCAGGTCTACGCTTTGCTGAAGACGCCGGCCACCGATGAGCAGCAATTTGCGTTTGAGAGTCGCATGGTCGATCGCCTGACCATGATGTTGGGACTGCTGCCGGCCACCCATGACCAGCGTTCCAGTGAGCTGTTCGAAGTCAGCCTCGGGTGCATGGCACTGGGTGTCGCTTTGAACCAGCTCAGGCAACAGGGTCGAAGCAACACGTTGCTGACTACGGATCAACAAAACCGTTTGCTGGCTGCAGTCCGTGAAACAGGAAGATGGGTCGCCGGGCGCCCGGGGATTGACCTTGAACAGTTGCTCGAAAACTTGCGTGTCCTGGGCGATGAATTGGACGACTTGCATCTGGACGTGCATGAACACCTGTGGTCGGTATTCAGGATGCGCGTGGCGCTGCTGATCGTGGTGTCGTTTCTTGAGCGATACCGCGATTACTTTCAACCTGCAGATGTGAAAGGAGATCCAGCCCTTGCCCATTGATCTGGAAGTGGGTGGCGTCTACTTGCCACCGATCGCCCAGGCGTTGCTGCTGGCCTTGCCGATTTTCCTGCTGCTGGACTGGATCTTGCGACGCCTGGGCGTGCTGCGTTTCGTCTGGCATGAGGCCTTGTTCGAAGGCGCGTTGTACGCCTGCGTTTGCGCGACGCTGATTCTGGTGATGGGAGCCTGATGCAGTGAAGAAGATCCTGGCCCGACTCGTGACAGTGACGGTGGTCCTGCTGGCCTTCGTGCTCGGCTGGTTCGCCTGGGAGCATTACACCCGCGCGCCCTGGACCCGGGATGCGCGGGTGCGCGCCGATGTGGTGACCTTGTCTGCCGATGTCTCGGGACGCATCGTCAGCCTTGGCGTCCAGGATAACCAGCATGTGGAGAAAGGTCAGTTGCTGCTGGAGATCGACCCGGCGCGTTATGTCCTGGCGGTGGAACATGCCAGGCGTTCGGTGGAAGTGGCGAAAGCCTCCCTCGGGCAGTCCGAAGCGACGATTGTCGCCAGCGGGGCACTGCTCAGGCAGCGTCAGAGCGAAGAGCGCCGACGTCGTACCCTCAAGGATCGCGCCGCCATCTCTGGCGAGGAGTGGGAGAAATCCAGCACGGACGTGGCGGTGGCGCAGGCCGAGTTGCTGCGCAACCAGGCCAATCTGGGTCTGGCTCAGGCCAACGTGCAACTGGCCATCGCGGCCTTGACCCAGGCTGAACTGGATTTGCAGCGCACCCGGGTCGAAGCGCCTGTCACTGGCTACGTCACCAACCTGCTGACCCGCCAGGGTGACTACGCCGCCGCGGGTGGGGCGCTGCTGGCGCTGGTGGACAGCGACTCGTTTTATGTCAGCGGCTACTTTGAAGAGACCAAGTTGCCGCGAATCGAGGAGGGCGACCGGGTCCGGATCGAATTGATGAGCGGCGAAACCTTCGGTGGAACGGTGCAAAGCATTGCCTTCGCCATCGCCGACCGGGAGAACCTGCCGGGCGGTCGATTGTTGGCCAACATCAACCCCAGCTACACCTGGGTCAAACTGGCGCAGCGGGTGCCGGTGCGGATACGGATTGATGCGGATTATGCCGCGAAAAACCGGCTGCGTGCCGGCACCACGGCCACTGTTACCGTCCAGGAAAACCGCAATTCTCAAGACCACCGCTAGCCCATTGTGGGAGCGAGCCTGCT
>DQGF01000579.1:4405-4572 GCA_003525045.1 Pseudomonas sp.
GAAAGCGGTGTGTCAGTCGACATCAATGCTGAATGTCAGACCGCATTCGCGAGCAGGCTCGCTCCCACAGGGAAATGTGGTGGATTCAACATGCGTGCAGATAAAAAAAGCCCCGCGACCGAATGAGGCGCAGGGCTAAAAATCTGGTTGGTTGCGGCCAACCAAAG
>DQGF01000579.1:4872-9306 GCA_003525045.1 Pseudomonas sp.
TTGGTTGCGGCCAACCAAAGGAGTTCGTTGATACGTTACTTGATGGCGACCGCCTCTGGTTGCCAGCCACCGCCCAATGCCTTGTAGATCGCGACAATGCCGCGATACAAATCGACTTCGGCCTGGGCCTGGGTATCTTCGGCCGCCAGACGCTCACGCTGGGCATCGAGCAGGACGAGGAAGTCCGCCGTGCCTTCGCGGTAGCGGATTTGCGCCAGGTCGGCCGCGGCGCGGCTCGATTCACTCTGGCGAATCAGCGAAATCAGGCGTTGCTGGCGTTTGCCGTAGTCGCTGAAGGCGTTTTCCGACTCTTCAAGGGCCAGCAACACTTGCTGTTCATAGGTCGCCAGGGCGCCTTCGGCTTCAGCATCGGCACCGCGCAAACGCGCGCGCACGCTGCCCAGGTCAAATGCAGCCCAGGTGATGCTCGGGCCCAGCGCCCAGGCGTTGGCCGCCGAGGAACCGATCTGCGAACCGCGCCCGGCGGTGAAGCCGAGGAAGCCGCTCAAGCTGACCCGTGGGAACAAATCAGCCTTGGCCACGCCGATACGGGCTGTGGCGGAAGCCAGTTGGCGTTCGGCGCTGCGGATGTCCGGACGACGTTGCAGCAGTTCACCCGGATCACCGATCGGCAGAGCCTTGGCAATCGCCGGCAAGTCCTTCGGACTCAGGTCGACGGTCAGCTTGTCTGGACGTTCACCCAACAGCGTGGCGATGCGGTTTTTCTGCCGAACCTGTTCGGCCTGCAATTGCGGCACGCTGGCTTCGACGGCCGCCAGTCGTGCATCGGCGCGCTCCACATCGAGCTGATCGCCGACGCCGGCATCACGCAGGCTTTCGGTGATCTTGCGCGATTCCTGCTGGTTGTTCAGGTTGGCCAGCGCGATCTTTTCCCGCAGTTGCGCACCGCGCAGTTGACCGTAGGCGTCCACCAGTTCGGCAATCATGCTGACTTGCAGCTGGTACAGATCGGCTTCGGCAGCCTGCTGTTCAGCGTCACTGGATTCCAGGTTGCGCTGGATCCGGCCAAACAAGTCCAGTTCCCAAGCCATGTCGAGCCCCAGGTCGTAGCGTTCGCTATTGACCCGTTGGGTGGTCTGGCCCGGAATCTGACCCTTGCCCAACTCACTGCTGGCGCGGCTGGTGATGGTGGGCATGGCATCGTTGCTGGCGTCGTCACGAATCGCCCGAGCCGCTTTCCAACGCGCGAAGGCTACGCGCAGATCACGGTTGCCTTGCAGCGATTGCGTCACCAACCGGTTGAGGGTCGGGTCTTCAAACTGCTGCCACCAGATGCCTTCGAAACGCGAGCGGTCGTAGTTCTTTTGACCGGCGGCGCCATCAGTGGCCGTGGTGATGTTGGCCGGCTCGGTAGCTGGAGTCTTGTAATCCGGGCCAACGGCGCAGGCACTCAAGGCCAGTACCAGCAGGCTCGGCAGCAAGGCTTTCAGGCTCATTGTTGCGCCTCCAGTTGCTTTTCCAATTTCAGCGCCTTGGCCGCTTTGCGCGCTTCACCGCGCTCGACAAAGTTGCGAATCAACACGTAGAACACCGGCGTCAGCAACAGACCGAAGAAGGTCACCCCGAGCATTCCGGAGAACACCGCCACACCCATGGCGTGACGCATTTCGGCACCGGCACCGCTGGAGAAGACCAGTGGCACCACACCCATGATGAACGCGAAGGACGTCATCAGGATCGGCCGCAGACGCAGACGGCAAGCTTCGAGCACCGCTGCCAGCGGGTTCATGCCTTCTTGCTGTTTATCCTTGGCAAACTCGACGATCAGAATCGCGTTCTTGCAGGCAAGCCCCACCAGTACGATCAATCCGATCTGGGTGAAGATGTTGTTGTCGCCCCCCGAGGCAATCACCCCGGTAATGGCCGACAGCAGGGTCATCGGTACGATCAGAATCACCGCCAGTGGCAGGCTCCAGCTTTCGTACTGTGCCGCGAGTACCAGGAACGCCAGCAGGACGCAGAGCGGGAACACGAACAGCGCAGTGTTGCCGGAAAGAATCTGCTGGTAGGTCAGGTCGGTCCACTCGTAGGTCATGCCGTTCGGCAGTTCTTCCTTGAGCAGTTTCTCTATGGCTTTTTCGGCCTGGCCGGAGCTGTAGCCGGGGGCTGCGGCACCGTTGATTTCAGCGGTGATGAAGCCGTTGTAGTGCATCACGCGGTCCGGGCCCGAGGTGTCGCTGACCTTGATGAAGGTCGCCAGCGGGATCATCTCGCCTTTGTTGTTGCGCACTTTCAACTGACCGATCTGGTCCGGCTCAAGACGGAACTGCTGCTCGGCCTGAACGTTGACCTGATAGGTACGACCGAAGCGATTGAAGTCGTTGGCATACAGCGAACCCAGGTAGATCTGCAGGGTGTCGAAGATGTCGCTGACGGCCACGCCGTGGGTCTTGGCCTTTTCCCGGTCGATGGCGGCATCGACCTGCGGCACGTTCACGGTGTAGCTGGTGAACAGGGCGGCCAGTTCCGGCACGTTGTGGCTTTTGTTGATGATGTTCATGGTTTCTTTGTACAGCTCGTCGTAGCCCAGGTTGCCCCGGTCTTCGATCTGCAGGCGGAAACCTCCGATGGTGCCCAGGCCTTGCACCGGCGGTGGCGGGAAGATCGCCATGTAGGCTTCCTGAATCCCGGCGAACTGGCCGTTCAACGCACCGGCAATGGCACCGGCGGACATGCTCGGGTCTTTACGCTCGTCGAAAGGTTTGAGGGTCACGAACACGATGCCGGCGTTAGGGCTGTTGGTGAAACCGTTGATCGACAGGCCCGGGAAGGCCACTGCACTTTCCACCCCAGGCTGTTTCAGGGCCAGGTCGGACATACGCTTGATCACGTCTTCGGTGCGGTCCAGGCTCGAGGCATCCGGCAGTTGCGCGAAGGCCACCAGGTATTGCTTGTCCTGGCCGGGTACAAAACCGGTCGGGGTGCTGGAGAAGCCGAAGAAGGTCAGCACCATCAGGCCGGCGTACACCAGCAGGGCGATGCCGCTGCTGCGGATCACCCGGCCTACGGTGCCGACATAGCTATGGCTGGCCTTGTCAAAGAAGCGGTTGAACGGACGGAACAACCAGCCACCGAAAATCTTGTCGAGGACCTTGGAGAAGCGGTCTTTCGGCGCATCGTGGCTCTTGAGCAATACCGCGGCCAGTGCCGGCGACAGGGTCAACGAGTTGAAGGCCGAGATCACCGTCGAGATCGCAATGGTCAGGGCGAACTGCTTGTAGAACTGCCCGGTCAAGCCGGAGATGAACGCCGCCGGGATAAACACCGCACACAGCACCAGCGCCGTGGCGATGATCGGGCCGGTTACTTCACGCATCGCACGTTTGGTGGCTTCGACCGGGGTCAGTCCCAGTCCGATGTTGCGTTCGACGTTCTCCACCACCACGATGGCGTCATCCACCACGATACCGATCGCCAGTACCAAGCCGAACAGCGACAGCGCGTTCAGCGAGAAGCCGAACAAGTGCATCACGGCAAATGTACCGATCAGCGATACCGGCACCGCCACCAACGGAATGATCGAGGCGCGCCAGGTTTGCAGGAACAGGATCACCACCAACACAACGAGAATCAGTGCTTCGAACAGGGTGTGAACCACCGCCTCGATGGAGCCGCGCACGAAGATCGTCGGGTCATAGACGATGCTGAAGTCCATGCCTTCCGGGAAGCTCTTCTTCAGCTCGGCCATTTTCGACCGGACTTCGTTGGAGATCTCGATGGCGTTGGAACCAGGGCGCTGGAAGATCGGGATGGCCACCGCCGGCTGGTTGTTCAGCAGGGAGCGCAGGGCGTACTGGCTGGAACCCAGTTCCACCCGAGCGATGTCTTTCAGCCGCGTGATTTCACCGTTGTCGCCGGAGCGAATGATGATGTTCTCGAACTCTTCTTCAGAAACCAGACGGCCTTGCGTGTTGACCGACAGTTGGAACGCGGTGGCATTCGGCGCAGGTGGAGCGCCCAACGCACCGGCCGCCACTTGACGGTTCTGCTCACGAATCGCAGTGACCACATCGGTCGCGGTCAAGTTACGCGAAGCCGTCTTGTTCGGATCGAGCCAGACCCGCAGCGAGTAATCGCCCATGCCGAACAGCTGCACATCACCGACACCCCCCAGACGCGCCAGCTCATCCTTGATGTTGAGCAGGGCGTAGTTGGACAGGTAGAGCATGTCGTAGCGTTTGTCCGGCGAGGTCAAGTGCACAACCATGGTCAGGTCGGGCGAAGCCTTGTCGACAGTGATACCGATGCGCGTCACTTCCTCGGGAAGTTTCGGCTCGGTCCGGGTCACACGGTTCTGCACCTGCACCTGCGCGTTGTCCAGGTCGGTGCCCAGGGCGAAGGTGATGGTCAGGGTGATCTTGCCATCGGCGGTGGACTGGGAGGACATGTACAGCATGTTCTCGACGCCGTTGA
>DQGF01000579.1:9596-9783 GCA_003525045.1 Pseudomonas sp.
TGTACAGCATGTTCTCGACGCCGGTGATGGCTTGCTCCAATGGAGCGGCCACGGTTTCACCGATGACTTTCGGGTTGGCACCCGGGAAGTTGGCACGGACCACCACAGTCGGTGGCACCACTTCCGGGTATTCGCTGATCGGCAACTGGAACAACGAGATGGCACCGGCGATCAGGATCAGCAGCGA
>DQGF01000121.1:0-188 GCA_003525045.1 Pseudomonas sp.
GCAAGCCCGCTCCCACAGGGTCCGGGCGTGTCTTTAGGCGGGTTCAGTGTCTGCGAGATCAGGTGAGCGGCGAACAGTTCCAGGCGTTCGCGGGTGTCGCCCAAGGTGCGCCAGGCGTCATCGCTCAACGCTTGCAGTTGATCCGGACGCGGTCCGACCCAAGGCTCGGCGAGCGCACAATCCAGCGG
>DQGF01000121.1:468-7699 GCA_003525045.1 Pseudomonas sp.
TGCGAGCGCACAATCCAGCGGATCGAAGCCCAACGCGAATGCCTTGGCCAGGGCCCGCAGCACACTCGATTGCGCCCCACGCCCATCGCCACGGGGAATTCGCAGCAGGGCCAGCAAGGTATCAATGCGCAAACGCCCGGTCGGCGACTCGCCAAACACGTGCAGGCCATCGCGGATCTGCGACTCTTTCAAATCGCACAGGTAGGTGTCGAGGCGCGGCAACCAAATCGCCGCATCGGCATCGCTGTCGAGTTGTTCATCCAGCTGCAGTTCGCGGTCGATGTGTGTGTCGCGCACCAGTTGCAGAATGTCGCGCTGCAACTCCCGGGCGCGGCGCGGATCGAGCAATTGTGCTTCGTAATATTCGTCGGCCAGCAGCTCGAGGTTGCGCAGCGGCCCGTAGGTTTCGGCGCGGGTCAGCGGCGGCATCAGGTGATCGATGATCACCGCTTGGGTGCGGCGCTTGGCCTGGGCGCCCTCGCCCGGGTCGTTGACGATAAACGGATAAATGTTCGGCAACGGCCCGAGCAGTGCATCCGGCCAGCAATTTTCCGACAGACCGACGCCCTTGCCCGGCAGCCATTCGAGGTTGCCGTGCTTGCCGACGTGGATTACGCCGTGGGCGCCGTAGGTCTTACGCAGCCAAAAGTAGAACGCCAGGTAGCCGTGAGGCGGCACCAGGTCCGGGTCGTGATAGACCGCACTCGGATCGACCTGATAACCCCGGGCCGGTTGAATACCGACAAAGGTCAGGCCAAAACGCAGCCCGGCGATCATCATTCGTCCGCCACGAAACATCGGATCGTTTTCCGGCGTGCCCCAACGTTCAAATACGGCTTGACGGTTGGCTTCGGGCAAGGCGTTGAACATCAGGTTGTAATCGTCCAGCGCGAGGCTCTGATGACATGGGCGCTGGTCAAGCGTGTCGAGATCGTTGCTAACGCCGCCGAGCAATTGCTGGATCAACGCGGTGCCGCTGTCCGGCAACCCGGCGGGCAGCGGATAACCCTCTTTATGCAGCGCACGCAGGATGTTCAGCGCGGTGGCGGGTGTGTCGAGGCCGACACCGTTGCCGATGCGACCATCCCGGGTCGGGTAGTTGGCGAGGATCAGGGCGATACGTTTTTCAGCGTTGGGCACCCGCGCCAGATCAATCCAGCGTCGCGCCAGTTCGGCAACAAAGTCCATGCGCTCCGGTTGCGGTCGATAGCAAACCACGTCGGACTGACTGCGCTCGCTGCGCCAGGCCAGATCCTTGAAGCTGATCGGTCGGCTGATGATTCGCCCGTCGAGTTCCGGCAGTGCGATGTGCATCGCCAGATCCCGCGGACCGAGGCCCTGCTCGCTGGCACGCCAACCGGGTTCGTTGTCCTGGGCGCAAATGGCCTGGATCACCGGAATGTTGCGGCGAAACGGTCGTAAATGCGGCGCTTCGGGGCTGGACTGAGCGAATCCGGTGGTATTGAGAATCACGCTGGCGTCGACTTCATCCAGCAGGTCCTCGACCACTGTCAGGCAGCCGGGCTCTTTCAGGCTGGCCACGGCAATCGGCAACGGGTTCAACCCCGCCGACTGCAGGCGCTGGCAGAACACATCGATGAAAGCGGTATTCGCCGCCTGCAGATGCGAGCGGTAGAACAGCACCGCCGCCACCGGCTGATCGACCTTCCAGTCGGCTTGCCAGTCTTTCAGTGCTGCGGGGCTTTGTCGCGGGTGGTAGATCGCGGTTCGCGGCAGGATTTGCGGCTCGGCCCAGGTGTAATCACGATCCAGCCAGCGATTGGCGAGGCAGCGGAACAGGTCGAGGGCGTTGGCCATGCCGCCCTGACGCAGATAGTGCCAGAGCCGGTCGCGGTCTTCAGGCACCACGGTGCTCAGGTCGCTGAGTTCCGGGTCCGGACGATCATCGCCGGGCACCAGAATCAGCTGCACACCGCGCTCGGACAGTGCCACCAACTGCTCGACGCCATAGCGCCAATAAGCGATACCGCCGTGCAGTGAAATCAAAATGACCTTGGCGTGACGCAGCACTTCGTCGACATACAGGTCGACCGAGGCGTGATTCTGCACCTGCATGGGATTAGCCAGGCGCACGCTCGGGTAATCGTCGGGCAACTGCTGCGCCGCTTCGGCGAGCAGCGCCAGGCTGGAATCGCCGCTGCACAGGATCACCAGCTCGGCGGGGGTTTGTCCAAGGTCGGCGATGTTGTCATCCGACACGAAACCGCCGGGCTGGGTCCTGAGCAGGTGCATGGCTTAAACGCTGAGCGCGGCGCGCAGTTGCGCTTCGAGCAGAACAGCGTCCAGTTCCTGGCCGATCAACACCAGACGCGTGGTGCGCGCTTCATCGGTTCCCCACTGACGGTCGAAATGCTTGTCGAAACGCGTGCCCACGCCCTGGATCAGCAGGCGCATCGGCTTGTTCGGGATCGCCGCGAAGCCTTTGACACGCAGGATGCCGTGCTGGACCACCAGTTGGGTCAGGGCATCCAGCAGCAGGCTTTCGTCAGCTTGCGGCAGTTCGATGGAGATGGAGTCGAACGCGTCGTGGTCGTGATCGTCCTCACCTTCATGGTGGTGATCGTGATGGCTGTGACGGCTGTCGATGTGCTCTTCGGAACCGGCACCGAGGCCGATCAGCACGTCCAGTGGCAAGCGACCGCTGCTGGCTTCGATGATTTTCACCGCTGGCGGCAGTTCTTCGGCGACTTCCAGGCGCACACGGGCCAGGTCTTCAGGGCTGATCAGGTCGGCCTTGTTGAGGATCACCAGATCGGCGCTGGCGAGTTGATCGGCAAACAGTTCGTGCAGTGGCGATTCGTGGTCCAGGTTCGGGTCGAGTTTGCGCTGGGCATCCACTTGATCCGGGAACGCGGCGAAGGTGCCGGCGGCAACGGCCGGGCTGTCGACCACGGTAATGACGGCGTCGACGGTGCAGGCGCTGCGGATTTCCGGCCACTGGAAGGCTTGCACCAGCGGTTTCGGCAGGGCCAGGCCCGAGGTTTCGATGAGGATGTGGTCAAGGTCGCCGCGACGGGCCACCAATTCGCGCATCACCGGGAAGAATTCTTCCTGGACGGTGCAGCACAGACAGCCGTTGGCCAGTTCGTAGACGCGGCCGCGGGCTTCTTCCTCGGTGCAGCCGATGGAGCACTGCTTGAGGATTTCGCCGTCGATGCCCAGTTCGCCGAACTCGTTGACGATCACCGCGATGCGACGACCCTGAGCGTTGTCGAGCATGTGCCGCAGCAAGGTGGTCTTGCCCGAGCCGAGGAAGCCGGTAACGATGGTGACGGGGAGTTTGGCCAGTGTTTTCATCGGATGCCCTTTGGCAAGGTGGCGGGCATACGGGACGACAATCGCTGCGACAGGTGCGTGCGCGCAAGAGTTCCGCCACCGGATCACCCCGCCCGGTTGTAGTGAGAATCTGTGTCGAGGCAGGTCTCCTGGCTGACGGTGTGCCAGTCGTTCGACTGGCGTTTGCTGCGCCTTCCCGCGAACCCGTTGCACAGGGTTTGCAGTGGCGTGGCAGCGAACATCACCGTTCACAGTTGCGGGGGCAGCCGCGGCATCGACCGCGTTCCCTTCTTAGCTTCGGCAGCCGCCGAAGAACCTCGAATGCGCAAGGCTACGCATGGTGTGGGGGCGGGTCAATGTCTTGTGGCAGCCGGCAGGACGCCTTCGCGGGCAAGCCTCGCTCCTACAGGTCCTTCGTCGTTCACACGCATTACGCGACCGACAAAAACTGTAGGAGCGAGGCTTGCCCGCGAAGAATCCACCTCGGTCTCGAGTTGAGAACCCTTGCCAATTGACGCCCAACCCCCGCCCATGCTCTCCTACACGCCTTGTTACGGGTGCCCTTTACAGGGTGAAACGGGAAACCGGTGAATCATGTGCTTTACTCAGAGCCATGCCAGTCCGGTGCTGCCCCCGCAACGGTAAGCGAGCGAAGAATCAGATCCACTGTGCCAGCCGTTCGGCATGGGAAGGTGATTCTTGCTGGTGCAGGCGAAAGCCCGCGCCCCTCGTGAGCCCGGAGACCGGCCCGCAACACCCGGTGAGCGTTACGTTCACTGAATAACATACCCGCGGTGGGCGGGCGCTGTTCGAGCCTCTGCGTGCCTGATTCGCAGGGATCCTCCATGCGCTCTATTCACCCACTGACAGACCAGAGGGAAGCGCCATGTCGATCATCAGCAGCACCGGCAGCAACACCGATAAGAGCACCGCCAGCAGCACCACGACCCTGACTCAACGCCTGACCGTCGCCGCCTGTGCGTCGATCCTTGGCGCGTGCCTGGTCTATTTTGCCGGTTTCTCGCACATCGAAGCGGTGCACAATGCCGCGCACGATACCCGTCACAGCTCCGCCTTCCCGTGCCATTGAGACCTGCCGATATGATCAAGCGTATCGCGCAAACCGCAGGTTTCACCGGGCTGCTGGCCGCCTTGTTGCTGACCCTGCTGCAAAGCTTCTGGGTTTCTCCGCTGATTCTGCAGGCGGAAACCTACGAAAAATCCGAGCCGGCCGCTGTTGAAGTGCATGAGCACGCCGCGGGTGCTGTCGCCGCACACACCCACGACGCCGAAGCCTGGGAGCCGGAAGACGGCTGGCAACGCGTGTTGTCGACCACCGGCGGCAATCTGGTGGTCGCTGTCGGTTTCGCCCTGATGCTTGCCGGTCTCTACACCTTGCGCGCACCGACCAAAACCTCCCAGGGCCTGCTCTGGGGCCTGGCCGGTTATGCGACCTTCGTGCTGGCGCCGACCCTCGGCCTGCCACCTGAACTGCCGGGGACTGCCGCGGCCGATCTGGCGCAACGGCAGATCTGGTGGATCGGCACTGCCGCCTCCACCGCGGTCGGCATCGCCCTGATCGTGTTCAGCCGTCACTGGCTGATGAAGATTCTCGGCGTCGCCATCCTCGCTGTTCCGCACGTGATCGGCGCGCCGCAACCGGAAGTGCATTCGATGCTCGCTCCGGAAGCGCTCGAGTCGCAGTTCAAAATCGCTTCGCAGCTGACCAACGTCGCGTTCTGGCTGGCCCTGGGCCTGATCAGCGCCTGGTTGTTCCGCCGCAAAAGCGATGGCCAATACCACGCATGACGGATACCCGCACAGCGCCGACCCTGGTGGTCGGCCTGGGCTGCCAGCGCGGCTGCCCCGTCAGCACGCTGCGGGCGCTGCTCGACCAGGCGTTACAGGCGCATAAAATCGGCCTTCACCAGATCAAGGCCCTGGCCAGCATCGACCTGAAGCGCGAAGAGCCGGGCCTGATCGAACTCGCCGAACAGCTTGGGCTAGAGGTGATGTATTTCAGCAGCGCAGAACTGGCCAGCTATCAAACGCAACTCAGCCACCATTCGGACATCGCGTTCGAACGCACCGGCTGCTACGGCGTAGCGGAAAGTGCCGCCCTGGCCCTGGCCGAACACCTGACCCAGGCGCCGGTAAAACTGCTGATTTCGCGACAGAAATATGCCCAGGCGACCTTTGCATTGGCCGGCGCTGCATAAAACCCCCGATAATCCCCGCCTTCGATCATGAGCAATCTTCATCTGAAGCCTTGCCCAGCCCTTTTTTTCACAGGAAACGACGATGACTGTCTACTTCATTGGCGCAGGTCCCGGCGACCCGGAACTGATCACCGTCAAAGGCCAGCGGCTGATCCGCAGCTGTCCGGTGATCATCTATGCCGGCTCGCTGGTGCCACCCGCCGTGCTCGAAGGCCATCACGCCGAACAGGTGGTCAACAGCGCCGAATTGCACCTGGAACAGATCATCGAGCTGATCAAGAGCGCCCATGCCAAGGGCCAGGATGTGGCGCGGGTGCATTCCGGCGATCCGAGCCTGTATGGCGCCATCGGCGAGCAGATTCGCTACCTGCGCGAACTCGACATTGCCTTTGAAATCATTCCCGGCGTCACCGCGACGGCGGCCTGCGCGGCGCTTCTGGGGGCGGAGCTGACCTTGCCGGATGTGTCACAGAGCGTGATTCTGACCCGTTACGCCGACAAGACAATCATGCCCGCCGGCGAAGAACTCGGCAGCCTGGCGCAGCATGGGGCGACCATGGCGATCCATTTGGGGGTCAATCATCTAGAGAAGATCCTGGTCGAATTGCTGCCGCATTACGGCGCGGACTGCCCGATCGCGGTGATTCACCGGGCCACCTGGCCGGATCAGGATTGGGTGGTGGGGACGCTTGAGGACATTGCCGCGAAGGTTGAAGCCAAGGGCTTTCGGCGGACGGCGTTGATACTGGTGGGTCGGGTGTTGGGTAGCGATCACTTCAGTGAGTCGTCGCTGTACCGGGCCGGGCATGCGCATCTCTACAGGCCCTGAAGCATCTGTGGCGAGGGAGCTTGCTCCCGCTGGACCGCGGAGCGGTCCCACTATCAGCCAACGCATTCATCACGGGAAAATGCATCAGCTGCTTTGCGATTGCTTCGCAATCGAGCGGGAGCAAGCTCCCTCGCCACAGCGCCGTTTTTCATGTCGCAGCGAACACCTTAGTAGTAGGCGTTTTCTTTCTGCGTATGGTCAGTCACGTCACGAACACCCTTGAGCTCGGGAATGCGCTCGAGCAAGGTGCGCTCGATGCCCTCACGCAGGGTGACGTCTGCCTGGCCGCAGCCCTGGCAGCCGCCGCCGAACTTCAATACAGCAATACCGTCTTCGACCACATCGATCAGGCTGACCTGACCGCCGTGGCTCGCGAGCCCCGGGTTGATCTCGGTCTGCAGGTAGTAGTTGATTCGCTCGTTGACCGGGCTGTCGGCGTTGACCATCGGTACTTTGGCGTTGGGTGCCTTGATGGTCAGCTGGCCGCCCATGCGGTCGGTGGCGTAGTCGACTACCGCGTCGTCCAGGAAGGCTTCGCTGAACGAATCGATGTAAGCGGTGAAGCTTTTCAGCCCCAGCGCCGTGTCTTCAGGTTTTTCTTCGCCCGGCTTGCAGTAGGCAATGCAGGTTTCGGCGTACTGGGTGCCAGGCTGGGTGATAAAGACGCGGATGCCGATGCCCGGCGTGTTCTGCTTGGAGAGCAGATCAGCCAGATAGTCGTGTGCGGCGTCGGTAATGGTAATAGCGGTCATGGAAACTCCTCGCAGGCTTGGGCGCAGTTTACGCCAATCAACGCGCCGGACAAAGTCCTAGTATTTTTGTCGGGAAAGTGCGGGAGTGGCAACGGTCTTTTAAGCACCCCGCCCCCCTGTAGGAGCGAGCTTGC
>DQGF01000179.1:0-397 GCA_003525045.1 Pseudomonas sp.
TAAGGCCTCTTCGCGGGCAAGCCTCGCTCCTACGGGGATTGATGAGTCTGTAGGAGCGAGGCTTGCCCGCGAATGCGTCCGTCCAAACAACACAATGTCCGGATCAGAAAACCAAAAAGCCCCGCCATTCACATGGCGGGGCTTTTGTTTTTCAGCGGTCGATCACTCAGACCATCGGATCGCCAACGTGCAGGATTTTCATCCCGTTGGTGCCGCCGATGGTGTGGTAGCTGTCGCCCTTGGTCAGGATGACCCAGTCGCCTTTCTCCACAACGCCGCGCTTGAGCAACTCGTCGATCGCGGCCTGGCTGACTTGCTCAGGCGGCAGCGATGCCGGGTCGAACGGTACGGTGTAGACGCCACGGAACATGGCCGCGCGGGCCTGGGTTTCGCGGTG
>DQGF01000179.1:765-3103 GCA_003525045.1 Pseudomonas sp.
CGGCGTGTAGCCACTTTCGGTCAAGGCAATGATCGCCTTCACGCCCGGGAAGTGGTTGGCGGTGTACATGGCGGCCAGGGCGATGCTCTGGTCGCAGCTTTCGAAGACCTTGCCGATGCGGTGGCTGGAGGTCTTGCTGGTCGGGTGCTTTTCAGCGCCAATGCAGATGCGCGCCATGGCTTGCACTGCTTCCAGCGGATACAGACCGGCAGCACTTTCGGCCGAGAGCATCACGGCGTCGGTGTAGTCGAGCACGGCGTTGGCCACGTCGGACACTTCGGCGCGGGTCGGCATCGGGTTCTGGATCATCGACTCCATCATCTGGGTCGCGACGATCACCGCCTTGTTGTGGCGGCGTGCGTGCAGAATGATTTTCTTCTGAATGCCTACCAGCTCGGCGTCGCCGATTTCCACACCGAGGTCGCCACGGGCAACCATCACCGCGTCGGAGGCCTTGATCAGCGCGTCGAGGGTTTCGTCGTCGGCCACGGCTTCCGCGCGTTCGATCTTCGCCACCAGCCAAGCAGTACCGCCGGCTTCGTCGCGCAGTTGACGGGCGTATTCCATGTCGGCGGCGTCACGCGGGAAGGACACGGCGAGGTAATCGACTTCCATTTCCGCAGCGAGCTTGATGTCGGCCTTGTCTTTTTCAGTCAGGGCCGGTGCGGTCAGGCCGCCACCGCGACGGTTGATGCCTTTATGGTCCGACAACGGACCGCCGATCAGCACGGTGCAATTCAGCTCGGTGGCATTGGCGGTATCAACGCGCATGACCACGCGGCCGTCGTCGAGCAGCAGCTCGTCGCCTACGCCGCAGTCCTTGACCAGGTCCGGGTAGTCGATGCCGACGATAGTTTGAGTGCCTTCGGTCAACGGATGGCTGGTGGAGAAGGTGAATTGATCACCGATCTTCAGCTCGATCTTCTTGTTGGCGAATTTGGCGATACGGATTTTCGGGCCTTGCAAGTCACCCAGCAGGGCGACGAAGCGACCGTGCTTGGCGGCCAGATCACGCACCAGCTTCGCGCGAGCCTTGTGCTCGTCGGGGGTGCCGTGGGAGAAGTTCAGGCGGGCGACGTCCAGGCCAGCCAGAATCAGCTGTTCGAGAACTTCCGGCGAGTTACTGGCCGGGCCAAGGGTAGCGACGATTTTGGTACGACGAACGGACATGCAGAGACTCCTGAGTTCAAGCGCTGAGTGAGGCTACTATGGTCTTGGGGTGTAGTCATTGTTCATGTGCACTACTTATTCGTTTATATCTTTAAACGAACATTCCTGAAGATTTTGCGCCACGGGTCGATACAGAGCTCAAGACAGGAGAACCCCATGCGATTCGTGCTCATAGCCGCCCTTGCACTCAGTGTCACGGGCTGCACCCGTTGGTCGATGAACCATCATTTGAATAACGCCTACAGCGCCTATGACCGTGGCAATTGCGAACAGGTGACGCTCGAACTGTCCAAAGTCGAACGCGCGAGCCGCGCACGGCCTTATGTGTGGCCGGAAGTGTCGATGTTGCGCGGTTTGTGTCTTGAACGTCAGAAAATGTTCGTTGATGCCGCTCAAACCTACCAGTTCATCATCGCGTCATACCCGCAAAGCGAATATGCCTTCCGCGCGCGTGCCCGGCTGGAAACCTTGCAGTCACTGGGTCATTATCCGCTGCGCAGCACGGCAGCAGTCGTTCGCCCGACCCGGTTCTGATCGCCGTTGTCATCCCGACGCTGGCTCACCGACGGTGGTGAGCTATAGTCCAATAGATCGGTTTAGAGCCTTGGTTCCAAACCGGGGAAACACCTGTGATCGGCAGAAGTAGGCGACAGCGGTTCAGGGACTGTCGCACCAGGATCAGGGAGAGCGTGCCTCTTCTATAGAAGAAGGCCCGTTCCGAAGCATTAGTGCGGCTCTGCTTAAGGGCCTTGCGTAGATGAATTCAGCATGTTCACTGACCGCCGGATCGAGCGGCATCAACTGCCGTATTTTCTGAGAGTGTTCAACAGCGTTACCGACAAACCCATCGGCTTTTTAGGCAACGTATCCGAAGGCGGGCTGATGCTCATCAGCCAATTGCCAATGATGATCGGTGCCGATTTCGATTTGCGCCTGAAAATTCCCATGGCCGGTGGCTGCCACCAGGTGATCGACCTCAAGGCCTGCTGCCTGTGGTGCCACGAAGACGCAACCCCCCACCATTACGACGCCGGGTTCTGCCTGCAACGGGCACCGCCGGAGTATGGGCAATTGGTGGATGCGTTGAAGCAGTACTTCAGTTTTCAGCCGATGCCAGCTTCGGCCTGATGTCAGCGGCGCCCAGGCGATCGCCTTCGCGAGCAGGCTC
>DQGF01000299.1:0-1997 GCA_003525045.1 Pseudomonas sp.
ATGCTGTCATGGGCCACCGCTTCATCTCGGGATACGTAACTGACGCCCAGGCCGTTGGCGACGGCAATGCGTATGGCTTCGCGGCTACCGATTTCCAGCACGCTCTGGATCGGCACTCCAGCGGCTCGGCAAGCTGCCTCGAAGATTTGCCGGCTGGAGGAGCCCGATTCGCGGTGAATCACCAGTTCGCCCTCGAGTTGTTGCAAGTCGATGGCCGCGCTGCCGATCAGGCGGTGACCGATGGGAACGCCGAGCAACAACGGGCATTGGCGATAGCAGAGGCTGGCCAGACCATCGACGCGATGCTGGCGGGCCAGCACCCCTAGGTCGGCATCAAAGTTGTTGACGGCGTCCTCGACATGCCGCGAGTGGCCGAACTCGATACTGACCCGCACTCGCGGGTAGCGGCGGTTGAAGGCCGAGAGAATTTCCATCAGGTGATAAGGCCCTACGGCGGCAATGCGCAGGTGCCCGGAGGCCAAGGCCTTGACGTCGGTCAGTACCTGTAACGCATCCAGTTCGGCATCAATCATGCGTCGGGCGATGGCCATCACTTGCACCCCTAGCGGGGTCAGTCGTACTTGTCGGCCAACTCGGTCGAACAGTGGCTCACCGCAGCGATCTTCCAGGTCGCGAATTTGCTTGGAGATCGACGGCTGAGTGATTTTCAACAGCCGGGCGCCCTCGGAAAAGCTGTTGCAGCGAGCGGCTGCCAGAAAGGCCCGTAGTTGTGAATAGATCATTGTTCATACCCTGAGGCTATGGAATGTGGTGTACATAGCTATCAAATTCATACATCAGTTGTCATATCGCTGCTTCAATATTTTCGGCATCAGTTGATGAGAGATGACGATATGAAGCCTTTTCTGAAAAAACTCTGCCTGGCTGCATGCCTGACCTGTGTCACCGGCGTTGCGAGCGCTCGGGATCTGGTCATGGGCCTGATACCCGCTGAAAACAACGAAGAAATGATCAAGCACTTTGAACCCATGCGCGCTCTTCTTGAGAAGAAGCTAGGGGTCAAAGTCAAGATGTTCACTGCCACTGACTACGCCGGCGTCATCGAAGCCATGCGCAAGAAGCGCCTGGATATCGCCTGGCTCGGGCCGCTGTCCTACATACTGGCTGAGAAAGAGGCCGGCGCCGAAGCCTTTGCGGTGGGTGTGAACTCGGACGGCAGCTCGACTTACCGGAGTATTTTCGTGGTGCCTCAGGATTCGCCAGCACGCACGCTGGAGGACCTCAAGGGCAAGTCGGTCGCTTTCGTAGAGCCGGCTTCCACCAGTGGCAACCTGGTTCCCAGCTTCATGCTCAAGCAACGCACCGGCCAGTCCCCGACGCAGTTCTTCGGCAAATTTACCTACGCCGGCTCTCATGATGCCGCGCAAATGGCGGTGAAGAATCACGCCGTGGACGCCATCGCCGCCAATGACATCTCCTACAAAAACCTGTTGGCCAAAGGGATGATCAGCGAGCAGAGCAACCGCATTCTCGAAACCTCGATGCCGATTCCCGACTCGCCGCTGACCTACCGCAAGGATCTGGACCCGGCCCTCAAGCAGAAGATTCGCGAAACCTTCTACGAGGCAGACAAGGAAATCCAGGTCAGTGGCTACGGCAAGTTCGTCCGCTACACCGAAGCCAAGCCTGCCGACTATCAGCCGATCCGCGACATGGTCATGACCCTTGGTCTGGGCCGCGATGCCCTGCTCAAGTAAGGAAAAGATGATGGCGATGATTGAACTCAGTCAAGTGTGCAAGCGCTATGACAATGGCCATGAAGCCCTGAAGGACATTTCGGTGAAGATCGAAGCCGGCAGTTTTGTGGTGATTCTCGGTCCGTCCGGGGCTGGCAAGTCGACGTTGTTACGCACCCTCAATGGCCTGGAAAGCATTCAAGGTGGGCAGATCCTGTTTGAGGGTGTCGACGTCAAGCCGGCCAACTTGCGCCAGGTGCGCAGCGGCGTGGCCATGGTGTTTCAGCATTTCAACCTGTT
>DQGF01000299.1:2319-4646 GCA_003525045.1 Pseudomonas sp.
GGGGCGCCTGTCGGTGCTGACCAACGTGCTGACCGGTCGTTTGGCCCAGCGTTCATGGTTGGGCAGCTTGCTGCACCTGTGGCGACGCGAAGACCTTGAACTTGCGCAGCGGCTGCTGGCTCGGGTGGGTTTGAGCGAACAGGCCTGGCGTCGCGCAGACAAGCTCTCCGGTGGCCAGCAGCAACGGGTCGGTATTGCTCGTGCGCTGGCCCAGCAGCCCAAAGTGATCCTGGCCGATGAGCCGGTGGCCAGCCTCGACCCGATGGCCACCGAAGAGGTCATGGCCATGCTCGCTGACATCAACCGTCGCGATGGCATCACCCTGATTCTCAACCTGCATCAGGTGGAACTGGCCCAGCGATTTGCTGACCGGATTATCGGCGTCAATGCTGGACAGGTGGTGTTCGACGGCCCGCCAGCCGAGCTGGACCGCACTGCCCTGGGGCGTATCTATCACCGTGAAGGAGCCGATCATGCGCAGCATCTCGACGCTATGCTGGCCTACGCCTGACGGCCGCGCGCCGCGCGGGCCACTGTACTGCGCTGCGATCATCGGCCTGTTGCTGCTGGCCAGTGCGCCTTTGGCTGAAATGAACCCAGCGAAGATTTTTCATTCGCTGGGCGGTATGTGGGATTTCGCCACCAAGCTGCTTGCCGTCCCTGACTGGAGTTATTTGCCCCAGTTGGGCGCCAAGCTGCTGGAAACCTTCGAAATGGCGTTTCTGGCGACGTTGCTGGCAACCTGCATCAGTTTGCCGCTGGCCTTTTTTGCCGCACGTAACAGCACACCGCGTCCCTGGGTCGGTACCTGCGCTCGGACCGTGTTGTCGTTTACCCGGGCGCTGCCTGACCTGGTCTGGGCCCTGGTGTTCGTCGCGGCATTGGGCCTGGGCCCGCTGGCCGGGATTCTGGCGCTGGCGGTGGTGACCGTCGGGTTCATGGCCAAGTTCTTTGCCGAGGCGATCGAAGTCGTCGACGCCAAGGCCGTCGAAGGGCTGACCGCTCACAACGCCAGCTGGCTGCAGGTGAGGAGTTTTGCGCATCTGCCTCAGGCGCTGCCCGATCTGCTCGGTTCCCTGCTGTACATCCTGGACCACAACTTTCGCGCCGCGACCATTCTCGGCATCGTCGGGGCAGGTGGCATCGGCTACGACCTGGTGATGTCCATGCGCCTGTACGACTTTCCACGTTTGCTGCTGATCATGCTGGCAATCCTGCTGGTGGTCTCCAGCCTGGATCGACTGAGCGACGTTCTGCGCCGCAAGATCACCTGAGCAAAGGACTCCCCTATGTCTATGAAGCTGTCTGCGGCTGTCGCGGCTCTGCCGCCTCGCCCGTTCAATCCGATACCGGCAGTGATTGCCGGGGTTTTCCTGATTGGCGCGTTGTTCGTGCTGCACCTTGAGTTGTCGGTGGAGTCACTGGAATACGCCCTGCAAGACATCGCTGAGTATTTCAGCCGTTACGGCCAGCCGGATTTCAGCGATCTGCCGCATTACCTGTATCTGTTGCTGCAGACCCTGGCCACGGCCCTGTGGGGCAGCGCGATCGCCTTCGTCGGCGGTTTCGTGCTGGCGCCGCTGGCGGCCCGTAACCTGACCCCCAATCGGTTCTGTTTCAACCTGGTCCGCGAATTCCTGAGTGTGTTGCGGGCGACACCGGATTTGCTGCTGGCGCTGTTTTTCGTTGCCGCCATCGGCCTGGGCCCCTTGCCCGGGACGCTGGCCCTGGGGCTGCACACCATGGGCTTTCTTGCCAAGTTCATGGCCGAAGGCCTGGAGCGGGTCCCGGCCGGCACCTATGAGGGCGTGCGAGCCACGGGAGCGGGGCCGATGCAGGTGCTGTTCTACGCAGGCTGGCCGTCGATCAGCCGCGAAACCGTGGGCTACGCGCTGTACATCCTGGACCGCAATGTGCGCATGAGTTCGGTGCTCGGACTGGTGGGCGCCGGCGGCATCGGGCAGGCCCTGTATGACGCCTTGCGCCTGTTTCAGTACGGTCGCTCGGCGGCGTTGATTGTGATTTTGCTGGTGACCATCGTGGCCATCGATGCGCTGTCCGGCTGGGCGCGTCAGCGTCTTGCCTGAACAAGGAAACTGATTGATGTGGACCCATCACCACACCGCACCCATTCGCTTTGGCGCCGGATCCTTTGATCAGTGCGCCGCTTGCATCGGCAAGGCAACTTCCAGCACTCAGAAAACCAAGGAGTCGCAATGACTACTCGTTTCCACAACCCGGTTGACACACGCTTCGGCTGCGGCAGTCTCGAGCAGCTTGTCTCCCTTACCAACCAACAGAAAGTAGCCTTGGTGACCTTCCCTGAG